>CALVGY010000032.1 GCA_944327215.1 Candidatus Gastranaerophilales bacterium
CCTTGATATTTTTCTAATTCATCAAAGTATGTTGTTGTTTTTTCAAGTCCATAATAAGACAGGAATTTATCCATATCTCCATTTGCATTCATAAAGTTTGTTGCATCTTTTTCAGATACAAGAATTTGACCTGAAGCATTAACAAGGCTATATTGGTTGTTATATGGATTGTATGAAGTAAGAGAATTAAACGTCAATTGTTGATAACTTGTATTGTTATCTGCATCATAGTTAGTAAACATCATTTGAGACTGGTTCAATGCATTTACATAAGCTTCACTTACTTGTGAGCTTTCTGTAGCAAGACGCATCTTCTGATTGTTGATAATCTGAGCTCTAAGCTCGTTATCAGACATACGAGATGTGATTGATAATAATCTAGCTTGTCCTGCTGCCATTCCCATAGTTGACGATTATTCCTTTCGATTTCCTTAGTAACTTTCACTATGGAATAACGGCTTTTTTATATAAAATCTTTAATAATTACTATAATTTTTGTAACAAATTGTAATATTTTTTATTCTTTAATTTTCCCTAATGAATCAAATAATTTTTTTAGCTTTTTTTCATCAGTTCCAATACCACAAAGCAGCATGGTGGAGACAGAATTTGTTCTTTCATCTTCTATATCGTAAATATCATATAATTTTTCAGATAATTCATAGCCTGATATATTTGTTTTTTTTATTAAAATTTTTGTTATATCATCTCCTCCAAAATCCACATTTTTGACTGTATTTTTTAGAGATTCAATGTTTTTTATTAGATTATCAAGTTTTTTCCTTCCTCTTTGTGAATTTAGAAACTTTATATTTGCTTCAATACTAGCTAAAATAGGGTATGAAGGTGATGTCGTGTTTATCATAGACAAAGCTTTTTCAGCATCCAATTCACAATTTACATGTAATAAAGCTGTTGGATTAAGTCCGCCTGCTGTCTTATGAAGTGATTGAATTGTAAAGTCAGCAATATTTACAGCACTTTGCGGTAATTTATCTGAAAATGGATAAAGTGCTCCGTGCGCTTCATCAACAATTAAATATGAATTATTTTTTTTACAAATTTGTTTCAGCTCATAAATATCAGACGCAATTCCTTCATAACTTGGGGATGTCACAATAACAGCCTTTACACCTTTTATATCAATTAAATCAGGTGTCGTCTTGGCAGGTATTCCCCATTCTTTTATCTCTGGAAGTTTGTAATATACAGATTCACACCCCGCAAGTTCAACTGCATTTTTATGCGATGGATGAGCATTATCCCATATCAAAACTTTATCACCTTTCTGAGTACATGCTAAAACTGATGCAATTATGCCACTTGAAGAGCCGTTTGTGAGAAAATATGTGTATTTAGTCCCATAAATTTTTGCAGCCTCATTTTGAGCCTCAGAAAGGGCCGTCTGTGGGTCATAAGCATCAGTTTCAGAAATATCATATTTATAAAACTGCCTAAATTTATTAAAAATAAAAAACTTTTGAGAATGCGAGGGTGTCGTAAACAAAAGCTTTTTATTTCTTTTTTTTAATAAAGATATTAATCCCATATCTATTTATTTCTAATTTCAATACTTCTTTTTGTGCAGAATTGAATTAGAATCATTCTGTCTTTTCCTGAATTATACTCAAAGCGTCCAGATAATGTATATCCGCCATTTTCATTCTTTTCAATTCTTATCGGGGTAAAATGACATTCAACAGTTTGTTCCTCTGATAGCGGAAGAACTATTGAATATTTAGCTTCAATATTTATATTTTCATTTGTGCGGAATTTCATACCACCTGCTGAAATATCAAGGGTTGTAATTTTATGAGTAACTCCGTCACCTGTTAAGTCTAAATCATAAACGTATTTAATACGTGTATATTGACGTCTTTGCAAAAATCTATGTTTTGCAGGATTTGCAACTTTTATTTTATTTCCATCAATAGTTTCTGCAAAAGAGTCAAAATATAATGTTCCATGAGTAGTTTGCGTATAAAATTCACAATAATTATGTCTCATTATACCTTTTGGCTCATAATCAAGTTCTATAGTAAAATATCTTGGTTCAACTTCAACTATTGTGCCTTTATTAGCGCATTTAAAGTCTGCAGGTACAACAGTTATTTTTCTATCTTTTTCAACTAATTCTCTCATAAAATCCTCTTTCTTTAGCTTTATTCTACACTATTTTTTTTAATTTGTCGACATGTTAAGAAAGAAAAGCCCTGATCATATGAGTCAGGGCTGAAAATACTGAGCAATCAGAAGAGTTGAGGATTTACATTTCTATAATACAAGTATTTCTACGGATAATCATTCAACGAAATATTAATAATTTACATAAAAAAATAGCCTCTAAGCACTAGAGACTATTTTTTAGTTTAATTTTGAATTTCAAATCTATTCTTTTAAGAATGATTCATAATTTCTTGCAAGTAAATGTGTTCTTACTTGGTTTATCAAATCAAGTGCAACACCAACCATGATTATCAAAGATGTAGCTCCGATACCTTGGATAGTTTTGATATTAGTAATATAACTTGCAAGAGATGGAACTAAAGCTATAATACCAAGTCCCATAGCTCCTATGAATGTAGTTTTTGTTAAAATTCTATCAAGAGCTTCAGCAGTTGGTCTTCCTGGTTTTATACCCGGAATTGATGAACCGTATTTCTTTAAGTTGTCAGCAATATCTTTTGGCTGCATATTTGGCATAATTGAAGCATAGAAAAATGTCAATGCAACAATAAGCAAGAAATATAAAACATAATACGGTATACCATCCGGACTTAATATTTGAGTTAAATGAACAACCGCAGCTTTTACAGCCTCACTTTTGAAATTAGCTTGTCCAACAAGACTCAAAACAGTTGATGGGAAAAGCAAAATTGCGATTGCAAAGATAATTGGCATAACGCCACCAGGATTAAGTTTAAATGGAATAAACGAATTCATTCCGCCATAAACTTTATTTCCAACTTGTCTTTTAGGGTTTACGATAATAACTTTTCTGACAGCTTCTTGCATAATAACAATAAATATCATAGCCAAGAAGAATATTAAAAGTAAAACCGCTAATCCTAATTGCATCATTGAATTATTAGCAACAATTTGAGCAGTTCTTGATGCGTAAATCGGAATTCCAGATAAAATACCAATAAAGATGATTAATGAACCGCCATTACCGATACCTTTTTCAGTAATTAATTCAGAAATCCACATAACAAGAACAGAACCTGCTGTTAATACAACAATTGAACTTATAAAGAACATTAATGGATTAACATTTGGTAAAACTGCCCCCGGTAAATGATGCAGGTATAACATGAAGATTAAGGACTGGAACACAGCCAATACAACAGTGAACACTCTCGTATACTGTGAAAGTTTTCTTCTTCCAGCTTCACCTTCTTCTTTCTGAAGTTTTTCCAATGACGGAATAACAACAGAAACAAGCTGAACAATAATTGATGATGTAATATAAGGTCCAATACCTAAAGCAAATATTGAAACTTTTCCCAAAGCACCGCCAGAAAATAAATCTAAAAATCCAATTATGTTATTTCCTTGAGCAATATTTTGGAAAATTTGGTTGTTAATACCAAACAAAGGCATTTGAACCCCAAATCTAAATGCGGCAATCATAAGGAATGTAAACAATATTTTTTGTTTCAAACCTGATGCATTCCACATTGACATTAAATCATCAGTTGTCGGCATTTTCATTTGTGGTGCCATTATACTAACTCAACCTTTCCGCCTGCTTTTTCAATTTTTTCTTTTGCTGATGGTGTTACATAACAAGCTTTTACAGTAATCGCATCTTTTAATTCGCCATTACCTAAAACTCTTAAACCAACACAAGATGGATGAACTCTGCCAGCTTCTTTTAGAATTTCTAAAGAAACTTCTTTCATACCATATTGAGCGATTCTTCCAACATTAATTTCGGCATATTGAAGTTGGTTTATAATTTTGAAGCCTTTTAATTTTGGCATTTGTCTGTAACCAGGCATTTGACCACCTTCAAAACCTCTTTTAGCAGAGCTTCCAGAACGTTGTCCTTCACCATTATGACCACGGCAAGATGTTTTACCTCTGCCTGATGAACGGCCTCTGCCTACTCTTTTAATTTTATGTGTAGCACCTTCTGCAGGTCTTAAATCTTCTAATGTAATTGTCATTTTTTAATTTCCTTTCTAATTACTCGCTTTCGCTTACGCAATATAAGAAGTTTAAATGTTATAATATCAAGAACGCCAAAATAAACTTGTCTTCTTGAATTTATGTCTTCGAGACTTCTTATTCAACTATTTCAACTAAATGAGGAACTTTGTTTACCATTCCTAAAATAGTTGCACTGTTGTAGTGTTCTACTACTTGGTTTTGTTTTTTTAAGCCTAATCCGGCAACAACTCTGCGTTGCTTTTCAGAAGCGCCGATAAGGCTGCCTGTTAGCTTGATTTTAATTTGTTTTAATTCAGTTTTTGCCATTTTATTTTTCCTTTTTATATTTTAATTATTACAATGAATAAGTTAAATAGGTAAATTAGAGAATAATCTAATTACCGAATTATTAGTTTAACAATTCTGCCATAGTCAAACCACGTTTAGAAGCTACTTCTGAGAATGGAGTAAGTTTGCGAAGAGCATCTAATGTTGCATTTGCTGCGTTAAGTGGAGATTTTGAACCTAAAGATTTTGAAAGAATATTTTCAATACCTGCAAGTTCAAGAACTAAACGAACAGCTCCACCTGCGATAATACCAGTACCTTGAGAAGCTGGTTTTAGCATTACAGCACCTGCACCTGAACGTCCAGTGATTGGATGTGGAATAGTTGTTTTGAAAATAGGTACTGTAATAAGATTTTTTCTGCCATCTGCAATAGCTTTTTGGATTGCAATAATAACTTCAGCAGCTTTAGCACAGCCAACGCCTACTTGTCCTTTTTTGTTTCCTACAATAACGATTGCACGAAAGCTTAATTTTTTACCACCTTTAACAACTTTTGTTACACGGCTGATTTGAACAACACGTTCAATCCATTCAGATTGAGGTTTTTCTTCTGTAGTTTCTATTTTTTGTTTTTTACCGCCTCTTGATCTTCTTTTTGAAGGTTTTTCTTCTTCAACAGGCAATTCTTCTGCTTTTACTTCTTCAACAGCATCAGCAGCAGTTTCTACATTCATTTCTTCTTTGTTTTCTAAATCCATTGATTTTTTACCTTTCATATTAGTTCTAATAAATTTTATTTTGCACATATATAGATTATTTATAAATATATTATGCATTTAACGAATACACCAAAATAAAGCTATTTAAAGCCTATGGTAAAATATTCGTGAGTAACTTTTCTGACAAGATATATAATAACAACAAAAAGATTACAATGCAAGTGCTTTGTAATCTTTTTGTTTAATTTCTTAAATATAACAAAAAATTATTTTTCCGTAAGCATTTTTGCTAACAATTCTTGTGTACTAGAAACATTAACAACGTCTTTTCCATTTAAGAATTTTTGATATTCTTCTCTTTCTGTATTATAGGCCTTTGAAGCCTCCTCCATTATTTGCAAATGTTCCGGCAAATCTTTTCTTTCTTGAGGAGTGAGCACTGATTTAAAAAATTCTTTAATTCTTTTGATTGGTTTATTTTCATAAGCTTTTTGTCTTTTTGTTATATAGCCTATAAAATCTTGAACATCTTTATTTGAAGATATTATATGTAAAAAATCCATATTGCTATCAGGAAGAATTTGACCGTGAATTTTCGCATTCATTTCAAGCCATAATTTTGATGCATGATTTGAATCTGCAACAATTTCTTTAATCACGTCAAAGACAATTTCAAATGGATTATCTCCTTCAAAAACAGCAACTTTTTCATGTTTTAAAAATGTGTACATAGGTAGTACTTTTTCTTCAATTTCTTTTATATTTTTAGGTGTATTTTTAATCCTATAAATGCTTGTAAAACTTGGCTGTGAATTTGTAACCTGCATATTTTTCTCCTTTTATATGCAGGTTATAAAAATTGTAAATATTTTTTTTTGCTATTTTAAGATATTTTCTAAAGTATTAATCATACAAGATTTGAATTGCTCACATTGATCTTTGTTTTTTGCTTCAAATCTTAGCGTAAATACAGGTTCTGTATTACTTTGTCTTATTAAAGCAAATCCTCCGTCAAAAACAATTCTCATCCCATCAAGAGTAATGATATCTTTAATGTCTGAACCAAACATATTTTTATTTGTTTCTACGCATTTTTTGAATTTTTCAAGAACTTCCTTTTTTCTCTCATTTGGACATGGAAAGCGCACTTCCGGAGATGAGCATACTTCATCAAATGGTTTTAGAATATCAGAAATTTTGAATTCTGGATTTACTTTTTTATGCTTTGAAATAATTTCAATAATTCTGCAACCTGCATAGATGGCATCATCAAAACCGTAATACCTATCTTTGAAGAATGTATGTCCGCTCATTTCACCTGCAAGCATTGCATTTGTTTCTTTCATTTTGTCTTTAATATACCCGTGTCCCGTTTTACACATTACAGCGTGTCCGCCTTCTTTGTCGATTTGGTCAAAAAGAATTTGAGAGCATTTAACTTCGCTTACTACTGTTGGACAGGTGCCTGTTTTTTTACAATCTTCGATCAAATCCATTGCGTAAATCAAAAGTAGTTTATCACCGGTTAAGAATTTTCCATCTTCATCAACGATTCCGATTCTATCGCTGTCACCGTCATAAGCAATCCCAACATCTGCATTGTTTTCAATTACAACTTCTTTTAAAGTATCTAATGTTTTTTCAACACTAGGATTTGGATGGTGGTTAGGAAAGTTTCCATCAGGGGTTGAAAATAGTTCAATTACATCACATCCAAGTTTTTTATATAGTTCAGGGCCAACAACACCACCTGTAGCGTTTGCGCTGTCTACAACAACTTTTACACCTTCTCCTATTTTCCCAAACCTTTTTTCCATATCTTTTATGTAATCTGGAATAATATTGTAATCACTTACTGTTCCTTTCAAAGTTTGAGAACTATCTTTTTTATCAAATTCTTTGAAAGTAAATTCTTTCACTTCTGCAATTTGAGCTTCTGTTAAAGTTCTGTTGTTATATGTCATTTTAAGTCCGTTGTATTCTTTAGGGTTGTGACTTGCAGTTATAATCGCTGCTGCAATTATGTCATATCCCGGAATTCCGACGACTTCTGAATAATATCCAATTGGGGTTGGTGCTAAACCTAAATGAATAACATTTGCACCAGTTGAAATAATCCCGTCAGTGAGGGCTTTTTCCAATGCGGGGGAGTGTAATCTTGCATCACGAGTAATAGTAATCCACATATCAGAAGATTTTTTACCTGATTGCTTTTTTAGCCACTCAACGAAACCTCTTCCGGTATTATAAAAAAGCTCTTCAGTAATGTCTTCACCGTAGATACCTCTTATATCATTTTTGCCAAATGCATGTTCATATTTTTTCATATTATGTCTCCCCTTATTTATTATTGTATAATTATAACATGAAAAATTTCTTTCTAAATTTATCAAACAGTGAAAAATTGGCCGGATGGGTATTTATTTTTCCTGCAGTCGTAGGAACTTTTATTTTCATAATTATCCCTGTAATTTGTTCTTTTGGATTGAGTTTTACAAAGTGGGACTTATTAAACCCTATACAGTTTGTTGGTTTAGAAAATTATAGAAACTTATTTGTAGAGCCTTTATTTTATAAGATATTAATTAATACAATTGTATTCGCTCTTTCAACTTCAATTTTAGGGGTAATAATCCCATTGATATTGGCTTGCATTTTAAATTCGAAAATAAGAGGTAGTGAATTTTATAAAACTGCATATTTTTTACCTTTTATTACTCCAATGATTGTAATTGGAATTGTTTGGGAATGGATTTTTGATCCTAATATTGGGATATTAAATCATTTGTTACATCTTCATATAAATTGGCTTTATGACACACATTTTGCTATGCCCGCACTTATTATTGTATCTGTATGGAAACTTATCGGATACAATATGATAATATTTTTAAGTTCTTTAAGTTCAATTTCGCAAAGTATGTTTGAAGCGGCTAAAATTGATGGAGCAAATCCAATCCAAACATTTATAAACGTTACAGTTCCTTTGTTATCTCCAAGTATATTTTTTGTTGTAATAATAACTGCTATAAGCTCATTCCAAATTTTTGATTTAATTTATTTAATGACTCAAGGTGGACCATTAGACAGCACAAATGTACTTGTTTATGCAATTTATAAAAATGCATTTGAATATTTTAACGTAGGCAAAGCATCAGCCATTGCCTACGTATTATTTGTTATTATTCTTTTGTTAACACTTATTCAGTGGTCATTACGTAAAAAAATTGTATATAACGAAAATTAAGCATCAATTTTTGTTGTGTAATTTTGCATAATGTCGTTTGCAGTAATATTTTCTTTAACATTTCCGCCAACAAGTTTTCTAAATTTTGAACCAAGTGTTCCTAAATCAAGTATTCCATTAAAAGAAGCTTCTTCTGGTGTTTGAGCATTTGCATTATATACAGATCTTTTACCTAATGTAAAGTTTGAAAACACATGATTATTTACAGAGCCATGCACAATTAAGATATCACCTTCATTTGCCTTTCTAATACTATTTAATGCACTATCAAGCGCACGCAATTGTTTTGTACTTTCAGCGTAAGCTACTACCTCTTTGAATGCTTTGTTAGGTACAAACTTTGCTGTAAATGAAGATTGTTTGTTTGATATTTTTTGAATTTCCATATCTTGTTCTCCTTTTTTAAGTTTTTTTTGTTATAAAGGCAATAAAAAAATTTTTTGCTAATAAATAAATTTTTGTAACAATTCACGCTGTTTTATTAAAGAATATTTTACATGCTGTCGAATATTTATTTGTAATAGGGAGTGTACAATATGTATAATGACTTGAAAAACGAAAAAATTATAGTTGAAATAGTTAATCTTATTGATAAGATTGAAAGTTTTGAAAATGATGTAGATGCATACTGCGCATTTATGAAAGATGTAATTTTAAATACATCCGGTTTAAATTAGTAAATGTGATAATTGTTTTATTCAAACACTTCTGATAAATTGATTTTGTTATGAAAATATTAATTATCGGTGGTGTAGCAGCAGGGGCTAAAGCGGCAGCAAAAGCGAGAAGAGAGCTTCCTGATGCAGAAATAAATTTATATACGGATGATACACATATTTCCTATTCTGCTTGTGGTCTTCCTTATTATATTGAAGGAAATTTTGAGGATTATAGGCTTCTTTTAGTAAGGTCAGCAGAAGAATTTGAAGAAGTTAATGTGCATATTCATTTAAAACACAGAGCTGTAAAAATTGTGCATGAATCAAAACAGGTTTTAATACAAAATCTAGATACACAAAAAGCTTTTCTTGCAGAATATGACAAATTAATTATTGCAACAGGTGCAAGACCAATTATCCCTAAAATTAAAAATGTACATTTGCCAAATGTATTTACTTTGAGAAAAATTGAAGATGGTATTGCAATAAAAGAAAAGGCGTTAAAATCAAAACACGCAACAATTGTCGGAGCAGGTTATATAGGGATAGAACTTTTAGAAGCATTTGTGCGCCAAAACTTGCATGTATGCGTGTGCGAATATTCAAAACAAATTATGAGTATATTTGACGAAGATATGTCAAAACTTATTGAACAGCAGCTTAAATCGGTGAGTAACGGAAGATTTGAACTTTATACATCAGAACTTGTCACTGAATTTTCAGGCGACACTACAGGAGTCAATCTGGTTCGAACAGGCTCGGGTAAAGAATTCCAAACGGATTTAGTTGTTTTATGTGCAGGAGTAACACCAAATGTTGAAATTGCACAAGAAGCAGGTATTGAACTTGGGGTAACAGGGGCAATAAATGTAAATGAGAAAATGGAAACAAGCATAAAAGACATATATGCATGCGGTGATTGTGTTGAATCTAATCTTTTGGTAAGCGACACAAAAATATGGATGCCCCTTGGTTCGAATGCTAACAAACAAGGCCGAACAGCAGCTATAAACGCTTGCGGAGGAAATGACAAATTTGCAGGTGTTCTTGGCTCTGCAGTAACAAGATGCCTTAATTTAACAATGTCTATGACTGGTTTAACAGAAAAGAGAGCTTCCCAACTTGGGTTTAAACCTGTATCTGTTATAGTTACAAAAAATGATAAAGTCGGCTATATGCCTGACGTAAACAATATTACATTAAAACTAACAGCCGATTATGAAACTGGTCAACTTCTTGGAGCTCAAGCAATTGGAGCAGGCGATGCTGACAAAAGAATAAATACATTAACAACTGCATTGCTTGCCAAAATGCCAGTTTCGGAATTTTTCAAAAATGATCTAACTTACGCTCCACCCTATTCGCCTACAATTGACCCTCTCTTAAATGCTGCACAAATTCTTTCAGAAAAGGTTAAGCCAATAGATTAGCAATATATTTTGCAACGCCTTCGCCCATTGAAAAACAACTTCCTTGAACTCTGAGTGCACCTTGAGATAGAAAATCTGCAGATAAACATCTACCTGCAACAAAAAGGTTGTCAATGTCTGCAGACATAAGACTTTCTACAGGAAGCTGATAATCATGAACTTTTTCAAGTTTACTTTCTGCTCTCTTATTTGAGTGAACATCAACAGGATAATTCGATATAACAACCGGATGTTCAAATTTTTTACCTGATCTCAAATCATCAATTGTATATATATATTTCCCTTTAATTCTCCTTGAAACCCTTACACCAAGCATATCTGCTATATTTGAAATATATGAATTTTCAAACCCTGGGAAATACTCTCTGCAAAACTGCAAATACCTGTATATATTCTGTCTGGCAAGCAAAAGCGCTTTTGAAATACTTTTAACTTCAAGAGAATTGTTGTAATCAATAATTCTAGGGCAGTTAAACGCAATAGTATCAGGCATTCCAGACACCGTAAATATCTGAAAATAGTTAGTGTCATATCTCTTTAGTATGCCTTTTTTTACAGCGTCCTTAAATATAGGCTCTAAAGCCCACTTTTTGTCCTTATCCCACGTATAAGCAGTAGATAAATGTATATTACCGTCAATTTCTTCAACAACAGTGACATCTCTGTCCTTATCATAATCTTTTAACCATTCAGAAAATACTTTAAGATTAATTCCTCCCATCATAAATCTAAGCGTTACCGGCTGAAATTCATGATCCTTTTCCAAAAAATTACAATTACAAATTTTTCCGACAACACAATTTCCTGTCGCATCAATTACGTATCTCGTTCCGACAGATACCGATAATTTTTTTGTCTCTAATTCTATCTCATCGTTATATGCCGATAATATTTCTTTGGTTATCTTTATTCTTTTAATAGAATTGTGCTCAATTTTTATACCTAAAATATTTGTATCAAAAAATATTTCAACATTTGCTTTTTTCATCAAATTATCAAGTGCAATTTTCGTGATTTCAGGATTAAACCAGGCAGGATTGTCTTGAAAAGTCGTTTGACCACCAAGTTTGTGGCATTCATTAATTAAAGCATTTCGAAATTCAGTATTTATTTGGTTATTCCCTGATTTCATAACCGGAATAACAAGCCCTGACGTTATTGTACCGCCTAAATGAATATTTTTTTCGATAATTAGAGTTTTAAGCCCAAGCATACCGGCAGTGTATGCTGCAGCACATCCGGCAGTTCCGCCGCCTATTACAACAACATCATAAATCATTGTTCCTCCTGAAATTTTTTATATATTTTGAACTTGATTCTAAGTTAGAATTTTCGACCTCAATTTTATGTGCGTTTATAATCGCCTCATTAAGGCCGTTTAAATTTTCGTCGCGATAAAATATACCTGCTTTTGTTTTCATTAGTCCTAAATCGTATTCTGAGAGCTCATATTTTATTAGTGCTTTATTTTTGACAGCAATTGTTCCTGTAAACTTGTTAGCACTTTCTGAAAAAATTTTACCAACACAAAATCCTGCATTTAAAAAAGCATTTCTTATAGTAGCTGAATTTGAATAAGTTAAAATCATACCATCATTATCTAAATGATTATAAAGCAGTTTAAAAAAATCGACAGTCCAAAGACATGGACACTTTGCAGGCGTAAAAGCATCTAAAAATATATAATTATATTCATTATTATCTTTTTGTAGAACTTGTCTTGCATCTTCTATATTTAGATCAAAATTAAAATTAGCCATTTTAAGGGCTTTTAATACGTTTTTATAACTAGAAGAAATATACTTATAATATATATTATGTAAGAAGCTATCTAAACAGCTTAAAGGGGTATATTTATCCTTTTTAGATTTATAGAATTTGTACAAATCGATTATAGAGCGGTCAAAAAATTTACTATATTTTTTTGAAAATAATATATTTTCAGATTCGCTATCAATATTATCTTTAAGCAAATTTAATAATATTATTTTAGTTTCTGTTTTCAAAGAATAAATTTGTTTAGTCTTTTCGGCCAACATCTTTTTTATTTTGTCTTGCTTAAAAGTAAGCTGTTGTTTTTTTATATTATTTTTTCCAGTAATAAAAAAAGGAGATAAGTTTGCCAAAATTTTGTCAGTGTCTATTGCATTAATATAAATATTGTACTTTTGGTTATTGGTATGTAACTCTACGGTAGAATTATACAGTTTTTGGTTATTGGTATGTAACTCTACGGTAGAATTATACAGTTTTTTGTTATTTGTATATATCTGTGCGTTACAATTATCTTTATTAATATTATCAGAACCTATCGTATCGTTAGACATAAATTCTAAAAAATAATTTATGAAACTTTTTGTGTTGTATCCAATTCCATAACAGATATCTAAAACTTTTATACTTTTATTTTTTTTGAAATATTTTTCAAAATTTGCAGGCAAAATAAATTTTTCGTAAGCTTCCGTTAAAGCTCCATAAGTAGAATGATATATATCATCCGCAGATGGTGAAAATAAACCTACAGATCCGTCATTTGTAAAATATGGGTATAATTCGTACATATAGCCATTATAAACCACATTTTATATAGTTCAAATTCGTTAAATATCTTCATTAATATTTATTTTTCTTGTTTTTGTTATAATATAATTAAAAAAGAGGAAAATATGAAAATCAGTGTAAAAGTACCTGCAACTTCATCAAATTTAGGCCCAGGATTTGACTGTCTTGGAATGGCTTTGCCAATTTATAATACTATTACAATTGAAGAAACAGTTTTACCTGGAACAGGAATAGAAATTAATGTTATAAATGATGATTCAACAGCCGATGAATTGATGTTGGAGCATATTCCAATGGATGAAAACAGTATTATTTATAAGGCTGTAGAACTCTTATATAATTCTATTGGTCAAACACCTAGTGAGTTAAAAATAACTGTGCAGGGTCAAATTCCTATAGCTCGCGGCTTAGGAAGCAGTGCTGCCGTGATTGTTGGGGGATTATTAGCTGCGAATGAACTATTAGGGCGTCCAGCTGACGAAGTAGCTTTATTATCAATCGCAGCAGAGGTAGAGGGGCATCCTGATAATGTTACACCTGCTATTGTCGGAGGGTTAGTATTAACATCTCAAGAAGATGATGGCAGAATAGTATATACAAAACTTAATTGGCCTGATGAATGGAGTATAACTATTTTTATTCCGGATTATGAACTTTCAACCGAAATATCTCGTTCTGTTTTACCGAAAGAAGTTCCAATGGAAGATGCTGTGTTTAACGCTAAGCGTCTTGGTATGTTCGTTCAAGCTGTAAATAATAAAGATGCAGAATTAATGAAACTTGCTTTGCAAGACAAACTGCATCAACCTTATAGAATGAAGCTGGTACCGGGATTAGATAAGATTATTGAAAATCTAAAACATGAAGAAAATGTTTTGGGATGTGTTCTTAGTGGAGCAGGTCCTTCAATAATTGTCATTTCTCAAAAAAATAATTTGGATAAAATAAAATCCATTGTTAAAACAACTTGGGAAGAAATGAATGTAAAAGTTAATATGCTGACACTTCCTGTTGCTAAAGAAGGCGCAAGCATAATAAGTAATGAAAATTAGATATTAAAAAAGGCTCTCCTGAATGGGAGAGCCTCTAATTTTATTGTCCGCCTGTGTAATCCGGAACCATATTCTTGGCGCCGTCTTGTTCTTCTTTCTTCTTGGCTTCGTATTGACCTTTTGCAAGTTCTAGTCTTGATTCAAGGTTATCTTTTTGAGTTTCAAGTTGTTCCTGAATAGCTTTCAACGGTTCAAGTTGTGCATCACGTATCATATCAAATTGTTCTGCCATCATTTGCTGTTGATAAAGCATTTGTTGTTGCAATGATTGTGATGACCACAAGTAGGTATTATAAGAATTTGGATCATTTTGACTAACACCAGCCATCATACCGCCTCTTAATTGGTTAAATACGTTATTATTATACATATTGTAATAACGTTCTTGACGCTGCAAGCTTTCCTCCATGTCACCAACTTGTTTGGTTACACGGTTCAGACGGCTTTGTACGCTTGTCAACTGCCATTGTAGCTGTCTGACAAGTCGTCCGGCCATTAATTTACCATATGCGCCTGATAGGAAACCCATGTCTTTATCCTTTGTGTTTAGTCCTCGTAAATATATAAAGTATATTTACTTTTTATAATTGCCTTTATAGACATTTTTTTTACATTTCTTAACAATAAATTTACAATTATAATCAACATATTAATTGCATAATTTTATAATTTTTGTTAAAATTTTTTGATAAATGAGGGAATAAAATGCTTAATAAACGCTTTTTTACAGGGAAAAATGTAATTTTTATAGGTTTAGTCATTATTTTATTGTTAATACTGCCTAAAATAATCGGGGTATTAATGCTGTTTTTTGGTGCTTACGTCATTGCGTGTGCGCTGAACCCATATGTAACAAAATTGATGAAAAACATGAATAGAAATGCTGCCTCCTCTGTGGTTTTGATGGGTAGTATTCTTGCAATAATAGCATTATTCATCCCTATATTTTTTGTTGCTTACAAAGAAATCAAAACATTTTTAATAACTTTACCTGAGAAAATTACAGATGTTACAAACTTTTTCTTAAATACAGAAATCTTGGGGCAAAAACTTCCTGAAATGTTTGACCCTAGTACAATTCTCGGGAATTCTTCCACATTTGCACAAGGTTTAGTTAATCAATCTTGGAGCTTTACAATTGGGATTTTTCAACTTGTAATGGTTTCAGTTGCTTTAACAATGATTGTTTATTATATATTAGCTGATAAAGTATATCTCAAACAGAAATTCTTAGAATTTTTCCCTCCTGACTTGAAGGATAAAGCAGATGAAATTTTAAGCAATATAAGTAACAAAGTCGGTGGTTATGTTAGAGCACAAATCCTCTCAATGGCAGCTGTAGGAATTATGATGGCTGTTGTTCTTGTTATATTAGGAGTTGAATACTCAACATTACTAGGTTTAATATCAGGTATTTTAGACATAATCCCAATTCTGGGGCCAACTATAGCTTTAGCAATAATAATTCTTGTAGCTTATCCTGCAGGTTTAGTAAAGATTATTTTAATTATATTTGGATTTTTATTGGTACAACAAATATCAAATTACGTAGTTAGACCTGTTTTATTTGGAAAGTTGATGAAACTACACCCTCTAATGATTTTCCTTGCACTATTTTTAGCAGACCAATTTTTAGGATTTTGGGGGGTAATTCTTTCTCCTGCTATTGCAGCAACTGTATGCGTTTTGATAGATGAATTATATATTATCCCTATGAACTTAAAGGCAAAAGATGCTGATGAATAGCAAAGAGATCTTTTTATACAAAAAAAATAACAGCAAAGATAGCGATTTTGTCATGTGGATGGCTTTTCCGGGGATTTATTCTTTTTCCATGTCATCTCTTGGATATCTTTGGATGTATAAAACAATTGACTTAATTGATGGGGTAAACATTGAAAGAATTTGTTCAGATACAGAAAAAACAACATATAATATACATGATGTAAGTTTATTCGGCTTTTCTTTCTCTTTTGATATGGATTTTTTAACTATTTTTTCAATGCTCGAAAAATATAATATCCCACTAAAATCAAAGGATAGAACAAATGAACCACTAATATTTGCGGGAGGGCCTGTTGTTACTGCAAACCCAGAACCTTATAAAGAATTCTTTGATTTCTTTATCATTGGTGATGGTGAAGATGTTAATTTAGCTGCAGTTGATATTTGTAAGAAACACCCTGATAAAGATGAAGCTTTAAAGCTTTTGTCTGAAGTTAAAGGAATATATGTTCCAAAATACTCAAAAAAGGTACATAAACTTACCAAGAAACTTTCAGAATGCATTTATACACCAATTTTGAGTGAAGGCGCTTTCTTTAAAAATACATTTATTTTAGAAATGTCTCGAGGATGTGCAAATAGATGTGGCTTTTGTATTGCATCATATTTAAATCTTCCGCTAAGATGTGTTCCTTATGACAAATTGATAAAAACAATTGATTTAGGATTATCATATACTAATAAAATTGCACTACTAGGAGCTCAAATTAGTGCCCATCCTCATTTTCACGATGTGTGCAACTATATTTATCAAAAAATTAAATCAGGCCAAAATATTGAAATGAGTGTATCTTCACTTCGTGTTGATGCAATCACTCCAGATGTTATAAAAACACTTGTTGCGTCAGGGCAAAAAAATACAACCCTTGCCATTGAAGCAGGAAGCGAAAGATTACGTAAAGTTATTAATAAGAATTTGAAAGAAGAACAAATATTTAATGCAATTAAAATTGCAAAAGAAAACGGTTTAAAAGGGCTAAAATTCTACGGAATGATAGGATTGCCAACAGAAACTCAAGATGATCTGCAGGCAATTATCGAACTTGGGAAAAAAGCGAAAGCAGAAAATAAAGGATTTGATATTTCTTTCGGTTTTTCAAGCTTTGTTCCAAAACCTAACACTCCGTTTCAATGGATTGGACGAGAAGCTACAAAATTATT
The DNA here is from genome assembly GCA_944327215.1 of Candidatus Gastranaerophilales bacterium. Taxonomy (GTDB): domain Bacteria; phylum Cyanobacteriota; class Vampirovibrionia; order Gastranaerophilales; family Gastranaerophilaceae; genus Stercorousia. Next base: position 17,061 of record CALVGY010000032.1, read on the forward strand.
AGAAGAAAAAGCAAACTTCTTAAAGAAAGAATTACATAAAATTGGCATATCGGCAAATGTATCAAGTGTAAAATGGGACTATTGGCAAGCTGTTTTGTCACGAGGCGACGAATCTTTGAATGATTTCGTTCTTGAAGTCTATAAAAATGGCGGTAAACTTGGAGCATTCAAAGCAGCTGCAAAAAAATACAACATAGATACTGACTATTTTGCAGTCGGTAATTATTTATATGATGCAAAACTTCCCTGGGATTTTATTGAAATCAAACCAGGGAAAGAATTTTTAATCCAAGAAAACAAACGCTTACTTGCCAATATTACATAGGAGTATAGTCACAGTATACAAGACTTGACCATTTTTCATAATAGCTAATCTGAGTTGCGCTTCCTGATTTTACATAAATTCTACTCAAAGAGCTATGAGGAATATTTAACGCAATACAAATTGCAGCTTTAATAATATCCTTATGAGTAACAATAATAATCCTGTTTCCTTTATTTTCCTCAATAACACGATTAAGAGTAATTTCAACCCTGTTTATGAAATCAGTAATACTTTCGGCATCATCTGGTGTAGCTATAGCAGGGCTGTTAATCAATTTGTCAAGTCCATCCGGATACTTTTCATAAATCTGCTCAAAAGTCATACCGTTAAATCCGCCACACTTGCGAGGATGCAAATCCTCTATAACTTCAAAATCCTGTTTATAAACTTTTGCAACCATTTCTGCACTTTGACGGGAACGAACTGCCGGTGATGAATAAATTTTACTATTTTTAATTCCACGTTTCTTTATGAATTCACAAATTTTTTCTATTTCTTCTTGTCCTGCATCACTTAACGGAGGATAATTTTCCAAATCCGTTAGCCTGTCGTCTTCACTGAAAATCGTTGCACCGTTGCATATAAAAGTTACTTTACATTTTCTATTAAAATACATTATAATTTACCTCACTTTTTTTATTATATCACTATTTTGTAGTATAATCAAGAAAAAAGGAGTTAATCATGAGAGGAAAAGCTTTTAAATTTGGAGATAACATTTCAACTGATCACATAGCACCAGGCAGATTATTCCATTTGCGCTCTAATCTTCCTGAATTTGCAAAACATGTATTGGAAGATGCTGATCCGAATTTTGCAAGTTCAATGCATAAAGGTGATTTTGTTGTTGCAGGTTCAAATTTTGGGCTTGGCTCCTCAAGAGAACATGCTCCGCAGATTATAAAAATAGCTGGGGTAGGAGCTGTCATTGCAAAATCATTTGCTAGGATATTTTACAGAAATGCAATTAATATAGGCTTGCTTGCAATTGAAGCTGATACAGATGCAATTGATGCTGGTGACGAATTAGATTTAGATATTGAAAAGGGAATACTAACTGACCTTACAAATGGTGCAATTATTCCAATAGAACCATTACCCCCAGTTATGATAAAACTTTTAAATGATGGTGGTTTAGTCGAACATATCAAGAAAAATGGAGACTTTAAATTAACATAAAACTACCATTCTTTTAATTTATACAAAACTTGAACAGCTGATGAATAGTTTCTCTTTTTTAATGCAACATATTTTAAGTTTGCAGGGTTTATAATACAAGCGGTTTTAGCACATTGTTTGAAAAATTCTGCCATATTTGAATAATTAGTAGCAGATTTTCTTTGATTGTTGCATTCTTCTAAACTATTGCAAATTTTGTTGGGGCCAACAACACCCGTTTTTAAATTTTTTACAGCGGATTCAGTATATGCAACAACCATATAATGAGGACTCATTTCTTTTGATTGTAAATAGTGCTGAATTCTGTCATTAAACTCAGGAGACAAATCCGGATTTTGACCTGTTGGATCATATACATAAAAAACAACTTTTTTATCAGCATTAAAAACATTAAGCCAAGTATTTGATTCATAAGCACCATCTATAACCGTTTGTGGTATAGTCCTAAGTCTATAATCTTCATAAGATGAAGAATCTTGTGATGTTGAATTTCCAGTACTTAATATTTTGACTCTATCATTTTTGGATTGAGAATTTTTTGACATATTTGAAACAATATTTTGATATGCATCATTAAA
>CALVGY010000033.1 GCA_944327215.1 Candidatus Gastranaerophilales bacterium
AAATCTCAATATTAGTGTTTTGATCAACTAATTTTGGCGATTCTCTGTGAATAGGAAGATATGTATCTGTTTCAATAGGCCCCATTTTATCAACAGGATCGCCTGTAACGTTAAGAATTCTTCCTAAAATAGGTTTACCTACAGGAATTTTAATAGGTTCATTTGTGTTAACAACTTTCATGCCTCTTTTCAAACCGTCAGTTGAGGACATAGCAACAGTTCTAACTTTGTTTGAACCAAGCATTTGTTGTACTTCTGCAACTACGTAGGAACCGTCGTCTTTGTGAATATGTAATGCTGTATAAATTTCAGGGAGTTCACCTTGCTGAAATTCAACGTCAATAACAGGTCCGATAATTTTAGTTATCAAGCCTTCATTTTTAGTTAATGTATCCATTTTCCCTCTCCTTTGATAATAAATTTATTATAATACAAGAAAAAAAAATAACAAATAGTATAAAAATATTTAAACAATATGTCTATAAGAGTATTTTTATAATTTTGTTTATTTAATGTAAAATTTGTTTATATAAAACTAGCAAAAAAATTTTTTCTCATGTATTATATTGAGCATAAATTTTTATGGATGATATAATGCAACTATTAATTGAAAAAGAATTACATTCTGACGATAAGATTTTGAAACCTGATTTCAATTCTAAAACCGGTAGAGAATTTCTTGCGTTTTATCTGCAAACAAAATTCAAACAAATCCTTGCATATGATAAACGATGTGAAACCCCAGTATTTAAAGAAGTTAATCCTACCTTTATCAATAGATTTACAAAACGATTAATAAATAACCCTTCAAGACGTCTTTTAATCGGAATTTCAGGAGAATCGGCATCAGGAAAGTCTACTATATGTAAAGAAATTAAAAATACTATCGAGCAATTATCTATGCCAGTATCTGTTTTAAGTACAGATAATTATTTTAACGATATATCTTCTTTAATTAAACAATATGGCAGTTTTGATAATTTGCGTGATAATGGTTATGATATTGATGCACCGGAAAGTTTTCAGCTAGATTTATTAAAACGTGATTTGGAAGCTCTTGCTCAAGGGCACGATATTATGGCTCCAAAATATGTTCCAAACGGAACAGGAGTTTCAATCCCAAATTCTTTATATGTTCCTTCAGATAAAATTATTGTTGTCGAAGGTATTGCAACAATGTATGAAGATGTTAAAGATGTGTTTGATGTTAAGATTTATATCGAAACAGAAAGAGATATAAGACGTGACAGAATTATTAAGCGAGCAGTGAGTGAGCGTAATCAAGATGAACAAAACGCAATAAAACATTGGGAGTATCTTCTCCACGCAGGTGAAAAATATGTTAAACCTTGCAGAGAATATGCAGATTTTGTTCTTGACGGTAATTCTGATTTACATTATTTAGATCAAATTCTTGAATATATTCATGCATTTACAAATAATTTTCAATAATATTTCTTAATACTTTTTAGTTTTTTGCCCTTATTTGAAAAATATGTTAAACTGACAAATAGTTATAATTGTGTATCATTTTATAATTAAATACACTAAATAATTGATACGGTAATTTATATATTTAATTATAATTATTACTGTGTAACAAAGAAATAGGTGGTAAGTGAGCAGAAGTTTTATAGAAAGATTTAATAAAGAAATAACAAAGGAAAAGTTTTGGACTTTCAAGAAGAAGATGGGTATTCTTTTATTTGCACTATTTCTGATTATAATAATGTTTAATACAACAGGTTGTACTCAAAACAGTACAGAAGATATAACAAGTATTCCGGCTCCGGATCAACTTCCAAAAGAAGAAATAAAGGTTGGAAATGATGGAGAAAATGCAGCTATCGCAAAAGACGATGATGTTGCAATAGTTTCCGATCAAGATGCCTTGAAGAGCAATTTCTCAATGGTTTCTATGTCCGTAGAAGATATGGGGCGAGCAGATCCGTTTTTGCCACAATCAGAAAAAGTTGTTTTTAAACACAAAAAAGAAAATCCGAATTTGTTACCACCACCGGAATCAATTGTCGTGGACACTACTGCAGTAGATGCAATGTCAACAAAGGTTTCGGGGATAATGTATGATAAGATTAATCCTTCTGCAATATTAAATATTACAGGTTCTGATTATCTTGTGCGTTCAGGAGATATTATAAACGGGTATAAAGTTTTATCTATAGGTCGTGATATTGTTACCGTCCAGTATGGCAGTAATGTATATAAAGCACATGTAGGAGAATTATTTACCGGAGAAGGCATAAAATTTAATACAATTTCAAATTTAGAGAGTAAATTTGGCGGAAGGCAAAATTTCGCAAATAAATAATAAAATATAAATTAGAAAATAACAATCAGGAGCAGATATGGCAAGTAATACTTTTAAAAAAATTATAACAGGTATAATGTTGACAACATTTATTTTCTCTAATAGTTTGTTAACATCTGTTGCAATGGAAGAAGCAAACCTTAAACCTCATTTGCGTAATACAGATAGTTCAGTGGATTCTCTGAGGTTGAAGGGGGATGTTAGCTTTACAGACAAAAATATTCCAATTAGTATCAGCTTAAGGGATTCTGATGTAAAACAAGTTTTGAGAATGTTTGCGGATAAAGCTGGTATGAATATAATTTTCCATAACTCAGTTACGGGGAATGTTACGCTTGACCTTGTTGATGTCCCATTAAATGAAGCTTTTGATATGGTTATGGAAATATCAGATTTGAACTATGTTGTTCAAGATAAAACAATAATAGTTGCTGGTGCAAAAGTTAGCGGTTTCAATTTGGCAAAACAAAATATGACATTAATACCTGTAAAATATGTTAGTGCTTCAGCTTTGGCTGATTTTTTAAATAAAAATATATATTCAATGAATAAATCAGGAATTTCAAATTCCCAGATTGTAACAACCAATCCTGTAACGAACGAATTAATTGTTTTTGGCGGGAGAAACGATGTTGCAATTGCCCAAAAAATAGTTGAGAAATTTGATAAAAAACCTCAAACAACAATATTTAAAGTAAATCATACAACACCTGCCGAAATGGCAAATATGATTTGTAATATGTTAATGCCAGCTGCAGGATCAAATGGTGGTTCTTCTGGTGGCGGCTCAACAGGTGGTGGAGCTGGACCTTCAAGAGTCCCAGCAACACAAGGAGCAGCAACTGGCGGAGCTGCAGGTATTATGACAGGCGCAGCTGCCGGTGATGGAGGTGGAGCTGGGGTATCTTCTGGCGGTGGAACAATGGTATTAAATGAAGGTACTATTGCCTGCACAATTAGTGGACAAGCTTCAGGTGATATGGCTTCTTTAGGCCTTCAAAATTTATCAATTGCATATTATTCTCAATTGGGGACTGTCAATATAATGGGTGGTTCTGAACAGCAAATTGAAATGATAAAAGATTTTATCAATCAAACTGATAAAAAACAGCCACAGGCTTATCTTGAAGTTTCAATTATTGAGTTAACAGAATCAGGCAGTAAAGAATTACACAACAGTTGGACATTCTTAAGTAATACTTTCTCTGCTACATTTAGTGGTACAACTACCCAAACAGATCCTATGCATCCGATATTTATAACAGGTAGCGGATATGATGTTTATGATACAACGGCTAACCCACCAACTGTAATAAATACATTAAAACCTTATAAAGGGCCTATTAATATCTCTTATGCAATTAATTATTTGATACAGAATTTAAAAGGCCGTGTAGTTGCAAATCCGAAAATTTTAATAACTAACGGACAAGAGGCTACAATTGATATTACACAAGATTATATCGAAACAACAGAAACTGAACAGAGCGCATATACAGGAGGTGTAGTTGCATCAAGAACTTATAATATTGGTGAAGATGCAGGTATAAAGGTTGGTATTACTCCTTTTATAAGCCCTGATGGATATGTAACTTTAAATATCAAGCCTGAATATGCAACAATTTTGGAACAAGTTCCGGGTGAAGATGAAAATGGTACATATATTGCAGCTACATTGTTGTCAAGAAGAAATCTTGATTTGAAAAATGTAAGAATTAAAGACGGTGAAACTCTTGTAATTGGAGGTTTAATCCAAGAAGAAGAACGTAAGACTATAGGTAAGGTGCCAATCTTAGGTGACATTCCATTAATCGGAACATTATTCAGAGATACAACAAGTAGTAAATCTAAAAATGAAATGATAATCATGATTACTCCAAAGATTGTAACTGATACGGAGGATGCGGTTGGAAATACCGAAACATTATAAAATATAATATTAATATATAAAACATGAATGAACTATTAACAAGGTTAAAAAACAGTATCAATTCACAGATACTGCATAAAGTAAACAGCGCACTATTGGAACAATATAAATTTGTTCCAATTAGTGTTAAAGACAATTTCTTGTTTGTAGCCATCAATTCATCATCCGATAAAGAGGTTATAAACCTCAAACTGAAAGAGTTTTATCCTCAGCAGATAAAATTTATTCAAGTTCCGGATCAGGATTTGCTTGATTTGATAGATAGTTTGAAGGCTGAGTTTGAAAAACATTCAAAGGATGATGGAACTTCAAAACAGGTAAGGTTAGGTGAACTGCTTGTTCAAAAGGGTTATATTAATGATGTTCAACTTTTGCAAGCTTTAGCTGAAAGTAAGCGACAAAAGATTCCTATAGGTTCAACATTATTTAAGCTTGGTTTTATTACCCTTGACCAATTAAAAGAAATACTTCATTTGCAGACGGGTTATGATCTTGTTACGCCAGAGCAGTTAGCTTCTCAGGATAAGTTTATTAAGATGCTTCCTGAGGACTTTATCAGGACAAATAAAATTATCCCAATATCATCAGATGGTAAAACATTGATATTAGGTGTGGTTACACCTGTGAAACCTGATGTGTTAAAAGAAATAATTTATTTAACAGGTCAAAACCCTAAACAGCTTTTGATGACTCATTACGAGTTTGAGAATTCTTTAAATACTTTTTTCAGTGAGCAGAAAAAAGAAACTGAAAAGGTTATAAAGGAAATTGAAAGTGAAGCTGAAGAGTTTGAAGCAGAAGAATCTCTTGCAGATATGGTTGATAAGCAATTAAAGGATTCAACCGGCTCTGTTGCAAAATTTGTAAACCAGATTATAACAAACGCTATTGACAATAAAGTTTCAGATATTCACATTGAACCTCGTTTATCCGGTTATATTGTTCGTTACAGAAAAGATGGTATGCTTCAAAAAGTTCTTGATATCCCGCCAAAAGTTGAAACTTCAGTTATTGCACGTTTTAAGGTTCTATCAAGAATGAATATTGCAGAACATAGAAGGCCTCAGGATGGTACTTTTTCTATCAAATACAAAAATGAATCTTACGATTTTCGTATAAATACATTACCTGTATCAGGGAAAGAAAAGGTTTGTATTCGTGTATTAGCTCCTGCAGTCAGTTTAAATGCCGAAGATAAAAAAATTAAACTTATCGGTGGTGATGAAGAAGATATTGCAAAAATCAAGAATATGGTAAGTTGTCCAAATGGAATTATTCTAACCTCAGGGCCTACAGGTTCAGGTAAAACAACAACTTTGTATTCTGTACTAAAAAGTTTGAATGATGAAGATGTAAATATTACAACAATTGAGGATCCTATTGAAATTAAGTTGGAAGGTATTAACCAATCTCAAATTAACGCAAAAGCGGGTATCACTTTCGCATCCTGTATGCGTGCGATATTAAGACAAGACCCTGATATTATTCTTGTTGGTGAAATTCGTGACTATGAAACTTTAGAGATTGCTATTTCTGCCGCCTTAACAGGTCACCTAGTATTAAGCACGGTACACACAAATTCTGCTGCGGCTACAGTTACCCGTTTAATAGAAATGGGAGCAAAAGATTATTTAGTATCTTCGACATTGTCAGGTGTAATTGCTCAACGTTTGGTAAGAAGACTTTGCGATGATTGTAAAGAGGAATATTTCCCAACCCACGATGAGGCTAGACAAATAATTGCAAATGAAGATGAAATTCAAGAATTCATTAAAAAACCTATATACAGAGCAAAAGGTTGTGCAAAATGTGACTTTACAGGTTATAAAGGGCGTATGGGTGTGTATGAAATTATGGCAATCAATAAAGAAATCAAACGACTTATCGCTGCCGGGGCACACGATTTGGAAATAGAAGAAGCAGCAGTCAGAAATGGTATGAGAACATTACATCAATCGTGTATTTCTCATATATTAAATGGTATGACAACAATTGATGAATTTGTAAGAGTTCTTGGGGTTGTAAATGAGTAGGAGATACTATGACGATATATAATTATATAGCATTAAAAAATAATAAAGATATTGTAAAAGGTAAAGTTGATGCTATTAATCAGAGGGAAGCGAGAGAAGCTATTCGAAAACTCGGTTTTATCCCAACAAAGGTATATGAAGAAAAGTCTAAGGAAGATGAAAAAAATCTAAAAAAAGATGTAAAAAGTGGCAAAGTTTATAAATTAGGTCTTCAAGATAGAATAGCTTTTACTTCAACTCTTCAAATTTTGGCACAGGCAGGTATCCCAATTATTGAATCATTGATGTTTATTGAAAATGATGCAGCAAAATTAAGGGTTCGAGAAGTTGCAAGGGAGTTACGTCGTCAGATTATGGCCGGAGCAACTTTTGCGGATACAATTGCAAAATACCCTGATCAGTTTGGGCAAGTTTACATTGGTCTTGTAAAAGCCGGGGAAGATTCCGGTGAATTGGAAAAGACATTGCAACGTCTTTTGGAATTGCAGACCAAAGAGGCAAACATAAGAGGAAAGGTTATCGGAACACTTATGTACCCGATGTTTGTAATCCTTCTTGCAATTATCATTGTACTTGTTATGTTAATGTTTGTTTTCCCTGTATTTAAAGAAATGTTTGATGGTATGGGGAAAGAATTACCTTGGATTACGGCTACATTGATGAGTGCTGGTGTATTTTTAAAAACGTATTGGTTTTTTGCCCCTATAATTGTTGGGTCAATTGTTGGGATCTGTACTTTTATAATAAAATGGCAACCTTCAAAAAGAAAAGTTGATGAATATGTATTGAAAGTCCCGGTTCTTTCATCTTTAATAGAATATTCAAACTTTGCAAACTTTATTGCAGTTATGCAGGTAGCTTATGATGCTGGAATTCCGATTATAGAATGTTTGTATTTAGCTAATATGACTCTTACTAATCATACTTTGAAAACAAAAATAGAAACAGCAACAGAAAAAGTTCAACAAGGTCAGCATTTATCTGTTGCACTACGTATGACTCGTGTTATGCCAAAGATGATTTTATTTATGATTGCGACTGGTGAACAATCAGGTAATTTGGGAGATATGTTGTTGCAAGCAACCTCTTATATTGATAAAATGCTTGATGGAATTATTGATACAATGACAAAAATGATTGAGCCGATAATGCTTATTGTAATTGGGAGTATTGTATTAACTCTTGCACTTGCATTATACTTACCATTGTTCAATTCTTATATAATGGATTAGAGAAAAAAGGATAAAGTATGAAGAAAACTTATGTAATTACAGGAACTACATCAGGTATTGGTAAAGCATTGTTAGAAGCTTTTGCAAAAGATAATATAGTTTTTGCAGGCTATAGAAATGAAAAATATTTAGAGGATTTAGCTTCTGTTTCTGAAAATGTAATTCCGTTTTTTATTGATATGGAAAGAAAAGATTCTATAGCTCAGGCTGCAGCTTTTATAAAATCCAAAACAGATAAAATTGATACTATAATCAATGTCGCAGGATGCGTAATTGCCGGATTAGTTGCAAGAATAGATATTGATGATATCAGAAAGCAGTTTGAGGTAAATACTTTTTCTCATCTTGATTTGACTCAGCGTTTATTACCTTTGTTAAAAGGAGGTAAGATTATTAATATCAGCTCAATGGCAAGTTATGGAATATTCCCTTTTGTCGCTCCTTATTGCGCATCAAAAAGAGCTTTGGATATTTTATTCAATGCTATGTCTGTAGAATCTGATATTGATGTTGTATCTGTAAAACCTGGAGTTATTGCAACTCCATTGTGGGGAAAATCTGTTGAGTTGAATAAAAAATCTATTGATAGGTGCAAAGATCATGAAAAAGAAATGCAGTATTTAATAGAAAATGCAAAGAAAAATGAAACAAATGGGCTTGATGTTCATAAAGTTACTAATCTTATTGTGAAAATTGATGCGATGAAGCACCCAAAAGTATCTTATACAATTGGTCCTGATGCATTTTTTGCAAAAGTAGTATCAAGATTTTCTCAAAATTTCTTAAATAAAATTATGCGATTTGGAATTAAAGCTAAGGTTTCTTCCTTAAAATAATTTCATAGTTTAACACTTCTGCAATTTGGGCAAGTTCATTAACTCTGAGTCTATCGTGTTTAAGCTTGTTGTATAGATTTCGGACACTGTCTTTTTTGTTAAAAAGTTCATTAACGGCATATTTTAAAAGAGTCATATTAAGACCTTCCAGATTTGCCATATATTTTAATTGTTTTGCAAGATTATTTGTGTCGAGTTTTATTTCGTTTTCCATATTAAGATAATATCATTTTTTTATAATAAATTCAATATATAATGATAAAATTCATTATATAATGAATTTTGAGAAAATTACTACTATACTCGTGATTACTTGAAAATTTTTGGATATTCATGCTAAAATTCGTATAAATATGAGGTAAATTATGAAGATAGCATTGTTAAACCATGGATGTGCAAAAAATCTTGTTGATAGTGAACTTATGTTAGGGCTTTTGGCTCAAAAAGGTTATGATATAACTTTGGATGAAAATGATGCAGATATTATAGTAATAAATACTTGTTCATTTATTCACGATGCGGAAAAAGAGTCTGTTCAAGCTATTTTACAGATGGCTCAGAATGGTAAAAAGGTTATTGTAACAGGTTGTTTGCCTCAGAAATATAAAGGTGAGTTAAAAAAAGCTATTCCTGAAATTGCCGGAATGATTGGGACTTCTGATATAAAAGAAATTGTAGATGTTGTTGATCAGGTCGCTCATAATAAAAAATATATTTCAAAGGTTTCTGAAAAACCTGATTATGTATACCCTGAAAATATTGAAAGACAGCAAATTACAGTTGGGGCAAGTTCTTACATTAAAATTGCAGATGGTTGTAATTATCATTGCGGATATTGTATTATTCCAAACCTCAGAGGAGAGTACCATTCCCGCAGTATAGAAAATATATTGGAAGAAGCAAAAGAACTTGTAAAAAAAGGTGTAACAGAAATTGTTCTAATCGCTCAGGATACAACAAGTTACGGTATAGATTTGTATGGGAAACAGGCATTACCAAGTCTTTTAGAAGAATTAAATAAAATTGAAGGTTTAGGGTGGATAAGAATTATGTATGCTTATCCGTCTCAAATGAGTGATGAATTAATTGATGCTATTGCTCATCTTGATAAAGTCGTAAAATACATTGATTTACCTTTGCAGCATTGCAATGCAGAGGTTTTAAAGGCTATGCGCAGACCTGTGATGGATTATGAAAAGTTGATAAAGAAAATAAGAAATAAAATTCCTTCTGTTGCTATTAGAACAGCCTTTATTGTTGGTTATCCGGGTGAAACAGATGAGCAGTTTAATGAACTTTATGATTTTGTTAAAAGGGTAAGATTTGAAAAAATGGGAGTATTTGAGTATTCAAGAGAAAAAAATACAGTCTCCTATGAAATGTCAGAGCAGGTTCCCGCAAAGATAAAAAAACAACGTTATAAAAAATTGATGACATTACAACAAAAAATCTCAAGAGAAATAAATCAATCTTATGTCGGTCAGACTTTACCTTGTATTGTAGAAGGTTATACGGATGATGGAGTTGTTTTACTTCGCTCCCAACATGATGCTCCGGAAATTGATGGGATGGTTTATGCAACATCAGAAAATCAGGTAGTACCAGGTGATATAGAAAATGTTTTGATTGAGCGATCAGATGAATATGACTTGTTTGGCACAATAGTATAATTATGTTATAATTTTTAGGGATTAATGAAATGGAATTTATAGAAAATAAAGAAGTTGAAAAAGAACAATTAAAAGCTATTTTTAGAGACATGGTCAAGTATTCGCCATCCAAAATAATTGGAATGCTTGGAAATGCGATTATAGTTCCTGTCTATACAAGCCTTTTATCTCCGGATCAGTACGGCTTGTATTCTCTATCTATTGCAACGCTTTCTTTTCTATGTATTATTTTCTCTGATTGGGTTGGATTATCTGGTTTAAGATTTTTTAAACATCACCAAATGATGCAGGATATGCCTAAATATTTGACAACTCTTGTTACTATGCTTATTACAAATATATTTTTAATGTTTGTTTTAGCATTAACATTTAGACAGAGTTTTTATGATTTCTTTCATATTCCTGTAAAATATTTCTTGGCAATTTTAGTTTTGATAATTCCTGTTGCAATAAGAGCTTTATTATTTCAGCTTTTGCGTGCGCAGTTGAAGTCAATGTCTTTTACATTTTCAACTATTGTAAATCAGTTTTTAACTATATTATTATCAATATTTTTTGTAAAATTCTTCCATTTAGGTGCAGTTGCTCTGCTTTTAGGTATGGGAGTTTCAATATCTTTAATCGATTTGTTATTGATATACCAAAGTAATATTTTATCATGGTTTAAACTTCAAAAGATAGAGTGGAGTTCTGTTTTCCCGATTATGAAATATGGAATTCCAATTGCTGCAACATCTTTAAGTGCATGGATTATCAATCAAAGTAATAAATTTATCATGAATAGTATTCATGGATTTTCTCAGGTTGGTATTGTTGGTGTTGCATACGGTTTGACACTGCCATTATTGATGACAATATTTTCTATTATAACAGTTGCTGCAATTCCTAGAATTATCAATATGTATGAAGAAAAAATTGATGTAAGACCAATAATTTCAAGGTTTACGGGATATTATATATTAATAGCTTTACCAGTCATTACAGTAATTTCCTTATATGCAACTGATTATGTAAGTATGCTATCTTCTAATGACAAATTTTTAGATGCATTTAAACTAATTCCATATTTTGCATTTGGAACATTTTTTATGGCAATAACCGACTATACAACATTACAGTATCACCTTGCAAATAAAACATATATTGATTTCATAATCAAATTAACTTCAGGTGTTGTAGGAGTTGTTTTAAATATTTTTTTAATACCTGAATATGGTTTGGTAGGTGTAGGCGTTGCAACTTTAGGAGCAAATTTCTTGTATTTCTTATTAAGTATAATTATTGTTTTGCCAGGGTTAAGATTGATATATCCATCTTCGGTTATTTCAAGAATGCTGATAAGTGCTGTGCCTTTTGGAATTTTTTATTATATATTTAACAGATTTGCACATTTTCCGGCATTGTTTGAAATGATATTTTTAATGTTGGTATTTTATGCTTGTTATTGGGCTTTGTCAAAGACGTTTGCAAGTAAAGCATAAACTTTACATTCGTTTACAATCTAGCAAGAAAAAATATTTTTATATTTTTATATTTCATACAATTCTGTGTGTAATTTTATTAAGTATATGTAACAAAAAATAGAAAAAGAAATTTTCTCTTGATAAAATAATTCAACTGGAAGTATAAAATTAGCTCTCAAAAGATTAGGGAAAAGTCGAAAGGAATATAAATATGATTCAGGTTAAATCCGCTAAAAGAAAGGCCGTCGCATCAGCGTTGACATTTTGTTTCTTTTTGCAGCAATCATTTTGTTTACAGGTTGTAGCTACTCAAATTTCAGGAGTAGAAGGAAACAATGGCGTTTTCAATATTGATCCTACAGCTATGAATGGTGATGTTGGATTTAGAAAGTATAAAGACTTTAACTTGAGTGAAGGTGATATTGCAAACCTTATATTCCATTTGCAGGGCAAGGATTTATCAAAATTTGTTAATATGGTTGATAATACTGTAAATATTAATGGTATTGTTAATTCTGTTAATAAAAATGGAGCATTTAATGACGGGCATGTCGTATTTGTTTCACCTAATGGCATGGTCGTTGGATCATCAGGAGTTTTGAATGTAGGTTCTTTATCTGTAATGACTCCTGAACAAAATACTTATGATAAGTTTAAAGGAAGTATTAATGATCCTTCAATTGCAGAAAATTATGAAAATATTTTAAATGTTCCGGGTTCTGGATCTGTAAAAATTGATGGTAAAGTATTAGCTAGAAATTTAATTGATATAAATGCAGCAGATGTAAATATCGGAAACAATTCGGTCATGCTTGCAGGTGTTCAGGATGCAACAAAAATACTTTCAAACAAGCAGGCTGAAAATTTATTTAATCAACTTGTAAATAGTGAAGTTAGTACCGGTAATACATTTGCAAATAGCAATGGTTCAATAAAAATTACATCTTACGGTAAAGATGGTGGTACAGCTATCTCTGGGGATTTAAGAAATTTTGCTAAAGATGGTTTAATAGATATAAAAAACAACGGATCAAAAGGTTTAAATATATCAGGTAATGTAATAAACACTAATGGTATATTAAATGTTGAAAATAACGGTGAATCCGGATTATTAGTCAGTGGTAACGTTATTAACACCGGCGATATGCTTGTGAAAAACACTGGTAAAGGCGGTTTGAATGTAACAGGTAATATCACAAATAACAAAGGCAATGCGACAATAACTAACGATGGTGGTTATCTAAGTGTTGAAAAGTCCGGAAATATAACCTCAAATGGTTCATATATGGATGTACATAACGGCATAGGCTCAGGCATGGTTGTTTCCGGTAAAATTAACAATACAAAAGGCGGGCTCCATGTTCGCAACAATAACGGGGAATTATTAGTTGATTCAACAGGTATTATTAATTCAAACGGAACAGTATTGCATGTTGATAACTCCGGCTCAAAAGGTATGGATATTAAAGGAAAGGTTGTTAATACAAATAAAGATGCCTTAGTTTTAATACGTAACCAAAATTCAGATATGCGTATCGGAAGTGCCGTAAATAATAATGTTGAATCTAATGCAAATGTAAATATTCAAGTTATAAACGGTAACCTTTTAAATAATGGCGTAAAAAATACTTTAATATCTACAACTGAAGGTGCAAATTTAAATGTAAATGTTAAAGATGGAGGCATAGGACAGGATTTAGGCGGCCAAAATGGTATTTATACAGGAATTGGTCAAAATCACAGAGATTTGACAAAATCAATTAATGTTTCAGTTGATGGAAATATAAATGCTGTAAGTGCAGGTAAAAATTCTGTTGCAAATATTGCAAGTTTAAACAAAGATATGAAAGTTGATCAGATTAAAGCTGATGGACGAGTAATTTTGTTAGCTGATTCTTCAAATAAAGGTTCTAAAGCTTATGATATAATTAATGCTTCATCAAATTCATCAGCCCCAAATGTTGAAGGAGCAGGAATTTCAATTATTGCAAGCGGTAATATTGGGGAAAAAGGAAATGCTTTAACATTTAGACAAACTCAAGGAAAGTTTGATTCATCATCAGTTTCAGGTAATTTAAATTATAATGATAAAGCTTCCTATGGCGTTGATATGCTTGCTATAAAAGATATTAATGTAAAAGGTTTAGATGCCCAAGATGGGAGCAAGCTTGATACAAATATCGGTGGTTTAATTTCTCGAGAAGGTTCTATTAATGCAGAATTCTCAGGGGACACTTATGTTAGAGAAACTACAGCCGCAAATGGTATTAATATAAATACTCGCGGAAAGAATGTATATATTAATCATTTAGGAGAAGTGCCAACTTATTCTTTGGATTACTATGGCCCAAATACAAATATTCACCCTGAAAAAGTAACAATAAAATCATTGGATCTTGGCACAGATTGGAATAATCGTGCAGATTCTACAATTGTTATCAAAAATGGTACAATAGATGGACTAGGCCAAGGCAGACCATCTTCAGAACAGGATTTAACTCTTGTTGCGGATAATGCTTATGCTGGGGGTTATTATTTCAATTTGGGTAATAATAGAGGAGAAATCCCAAATGAAAATCCATCAAATTCAAGTGGACATAAATTTAATCCATCAACTGTAGTAAAAGATGATCGTACCTCAGAAATTGTAACATCAGAAAACGGAACAATTTCAATAAGAGCAAAAGCAGTGCGTCCGGATGATGTTACTGCAATTGGAAAAAATGAAGAAGAACGTAATTATTATTATGGTGGAAGCTCTCAAGGCGGCGATGATGGCTATGATGGCGTAAATGGTAGTAATGATAGTGATAAGCAAGGTACTGAGGAAGATGATGATAACTTGGTAGTTCCAAAGGATGATGATACTCCTCCTTTAGATACTGATACAGACACCGACACTGATACAGATACTGACACTGATACAGACATTGATACCGATAGCGATACTGATACCGACACAGATACTGATAATGACGATGACACTGATACAGATAATGATACCGATACGGATACTGACACTGATGTAGATAGTGACAATGACACAGATACTGATTCTGATACAGATACAGATAGTGACACTGATACGGATATTGATACAGATACGGATACCGATGTTGATAATGATACAGACAACGACAATGATAACGACGATGACACTGATACAGATACAGATACTGATACTGATACGGATACAGATATTGACTCAGATTCTGATTCAGATGATGACGGCGATGTAGTCCCTCCTGTAACTGAAGAAATGGGTAAATACACATATAAACAGCGTGTTGTTGATTATAATGTAAATTCAATAGATAAACGTCAATATATTAGATTTGATGCAAGAGATAACAGAAATCCTGTTCAACTTGCAAAAAATACTCAGATAGATTCGTTGCTTGATATCTCAAGAGGCGGTATTGCGGTAACTCACCATAATGACTTAAAAGTCGGGGATGTTGTTCCTGTTCAGATTTCTTACGGCAACTTAAATATATCAGCAGATGTGAAAGTTGTTTCAGCAAATAGCAGCCGTGCTGGAGCTGAGTTTATAAATCTTGATCAGGCAACAGCAAACAAACTTCTATATATGAATATACTTTTAGAAGAAGAAGCAACAGCAAGAGCTAATGGGAATGATCTTTCTTGGATAAAATAAAAATCTAAAATAAAAAAAGAAGCTTTTTCAATTAAAATTAGCTTCTTTTTTATTTGTTTATCCAAGAGCAGCTCTTCTTTTTTTATTTTTTTCCATAATATCAAGAGTTCTTTGATCAAAGTAAAAATCAGGTACAGCAGATGTAGATTGTGCATAGTTATTTTGATTATCATATGCACTATATAATGCTGCTACATTTTGGAGTGAAGAACCCCATTTTTGGAATTCATTCCAGAAATTATTTGAAGATTTAGTTGTTTTTTGGGAAATAGCTTTCATTGCATAATCTTTTTTAATACCGTCATTCAAAGATGCGTTAATAGTATCTTTGTTGCTGCTTCCAAATTGTGCAATTTGTTCTTTACGGCTTAAATTACTATCTAATTTTACTTCTTCGTTCGCTAATTTACTTTGCAAGTCATTACTAATATTTTTTCTGGCTTGTTTTTCACTTAATCCACCTAAGGCATCAGATTTAGCTTGTTTAACTTCTTTTCTGCTTAATTCAGAAACGTCAACACCTTTTTCGTTAGCAAGCTTTTGGACAGCTTCTTGTTGTTTTGCATCAATTGCCTCTTTAGCTGCTTGATTTGAAGCTGCTTTTTGTGTTGCATCTTGAGCAGCCTTATCAATTGATGCAAAATCATTTTTTAAGTTTGCTGTACTTTTGCCTGCAGAAACGCCTGTTTGAATAGCAGCTGCAGCACTTTGTAATGCCCCTGCAAGATTTCCATCTGCGGCATAAGCGGCAGTTTTAGTAACATTTGCAGCTGCTTGCCCATATTGGCCTACCATATCTGTTACTTTGCCTATTTTTTGCATTATATTTCCTGTTGCAATCAATGCAGCTGAAACAGGTGGGCTAATCCAAGATGCTGAAGCTAAGGCAACAAGACCTTGACCTGCATAATTAAGTGCTTGTCCAACTTGCGATACTAGGGCTGAGACTTGTTCAATCGTGCTTGCAACTTTTATAACTTTATCTGTTTTTGATTGATTTTCTTCTATGGACTGTTGGTTGATATTTTGGGTTCTAACGTATGCTTTGTTAGTTTGGTTCATTTGTTTTAAAGTTCTTGTAGAACTTCTTTGGAGTGTATAAATTACTTGTCCATTTTGTTGAACTATTTGTGTTTTTGTCCCAATGATAGTTTGTAATTCTTTAATACGATCATTGTTTGCACTGCCGTTTTGTCCATTAATAGAAAATGTATTTGAACCCAATAGAGATTCCAATTCATTTTGGGCATCTTCAATCTCTTTTTGAGCTTGTTCTGATTCTTTTACAACTTTTTGGAGTTTATTATTAGTTTCTTTTAGTTCTTTTTCTTGAGTTTTTAAATTCTTTTCAAACTTTTTATTGTCTTGTGTGATTTCTTCATTAAGTTTTATAGAATCTCTATTGAATTTATCTACTGTTGTTGCATCTTTTTCTGTGTCAGCTGTTAATGAACGGACGTTATTAGCACTAGCTTCTGCACTTGCTGCTGCAGCTTTTCCGTCAGAAGCATTGTCAATATTTTCAATATTCTCTGGAGTAGTCGAACTATTTGATGATGCTGTTATTTGGGTGTTATTAGCATTATTAAGATCACTTATACTTTTTTTGGTATTTAAATCAGTAATGGTACCTTCTGTTTTTGTTTTTGAATTAACTCCCGGAGCATTAAAAATCGAGCCTGTCATTTGCATGTATTCAGGCTTTGCTGCTGCGGTAGACTTTTTAGCCTGGTTTACCATTGCAGCTTTAACCAAATTTACTTTATTGTTGTAGACGTTGTTTACGCTCATGGCTCTCTTCTCTGGTTAATCTCTCTTAAATATATAAAAACGTTGTTAACTCCTTGATTTCAGCATGTTTGCATGTTGTTACATTTGTTAATATTTAAAATTTGCCTTAAATTTTTCTTTTTGGTAAAATAAATATTGTATTTTAGTTACACAGTAAAAGAGGGAGATATAGATTATGAAACTAATGGAAGGCAAAAAAGGCGTAATTTTTGGGGTTTCAAACACTCACGGAATTGCTTATGCCATTGCAAAACAACTTCATGAAGCCGGTGCTGATATCGCATTTACATATGCTGGTGAAGCTATGGAAAAACGTGTAAGACCGCTTGCAGAAGAAATGGGTGCTAAAATTATTATGAGCTGCGATGTTACAAAAGAAGACGAAGTTGCAGCTGTATTTAAAGAATGTGAAAAAGTTTACGGTAAATTAGATTTTGTAGTTCATGCTGTTGCATTTGCTGCAAAAGAAGATTTACAAGGCAGGTTTATAGATACATCTCGTGCAGGTTGGGATTTAGCAATGGGTGTAAGTGCTTATTCTCTTATTACTCTTTGCAAGTACGCAGAACCTATCTTGAATGAAGGAGCTTCAGTATTTGCATTGACATATCTTGGTTCAGAATATGTTGTTGCAAATTACAATGTAATGGGTGTTGCAAAAGCTGCATTAGAATCTTCAATGAGATATTTAGCAGCTGACTTAGGTAAAAAAGGTGTTAGAGTTAACTGTATTTCTGCTGGTGCTGTTAAAACTCTTGCTGCAAAAGGTATTTCTGGATTTGATAAAATGCTTAAAGCTGCAGTTGCAAAATCACCTCTTAACCGTAACGTTGCATTGGAAGATGTTGGTAAAGCAGGTTTGTATTTGGCATCAGATTTGTCTACAGGGACTACAGGTCAAATCTTGTATGTAGATTGCGGATGCCATGCCGTTTATGCATCATTGGAAGAAATGGAAATTATTGCAAATTCTATTCCAAAAGCATAATTAAATAAATTATTAATTTATAACAAATAAAAAAGAACAGATTGAATCTGTTCTTTTTTTGTGTTAAAATAAAAATGTTATAAATATTGAAAGGAGTAGTTTTATGGAAAAGATTATCAGTCAGAACATCGGGGGGGGGGCGTTCACAGCTTAACCGGTCTATCAAACACTTGTCAAAAAACAAAAAAGAGTTATAATAGTTATATGGCACATCACTATTTAAAAAGATTTGGGTTTACTCTTCCAGAGGTATTAATAACACTTGGAATCATCGGTGTAGTTGCCGCATTAACAATCCCTCATTTTCTAGCAAAGACATTTGAAAGAGAATGTGTTGAAAAATTTAAACAGACTTATTCTATTATAGATAATGCATTAAGAGCTGTACAAGTAGAAGAGGGTTGTGAAGGTACTCGTTGTTTTTCTAATGTTGTTGCACCTGATATTTCGCCTATAACAGATAAGCTTGAAAAATATTTTCAATATACTGATAAATTATACAAAAAGCTTGGTACCAGAGTTCCAAAAGTAGCTTGGTTACCTGATACAGGATATGGGCTTAATGGGAATGCTACTCACTACGCAACAACCAGTCTACATTATAATAGTGCAACAGATGGCTCGGATATCTGTATGTATAGGTTGAACAATTCATCAACAGTAAGTTTCTCACGAATGAGTCAATTTGATAATTCAGGTATTTTAAATGTTACAATAGATGTTAATGGGAAAAGTGGTCCAAATAGAGTAGGGAAAGATGTTTTTTCAGTTTCCTCAAATACAAAAGGTGTTGGACTTACTCCTTATCATAATGTATCTTCTTGGGCTTCCCCAAGTTATGATGCAGGTTTATGCAGAAATACAGTTGGTCAATGTGAACCTGATGAAAAAAGTCCGGCAGCTTATGTTTTAGTCCATAATA
>CALVGY010000034.1 GCA_944327215.1 Candidatus Gastranaerophilales bacterium
CACTATTGTATACAGGCATAACAACACTTATTTTGGGCATAAAATTTCTCCGTTTATATTTTGTATTTTTGCACAAATAATAAATTTGATAAAGACAAATAGTTTTGATTTATTAAGGGTAGTTCTTTCTTAAGTAGTTAATTGAAGGTTTTTCAACAAAATGATATGTAAATACTCCAAGTACTAACATGATTAATATGGTAATAATAATATTTAGTATAGGGTGAATAAATACAAATTCAGGGTGGTATTTCCATATAGATCCTTTAAAAAATTCTCTGACAAATGTATGAGTCATATAGATTGAATACGTATATTTACTCAAGAATACACAAAAATCATTATTTAATAATTTTGAAAAAATCCCTTGTCTTAAAAGAAATAAAATTATTATTGCTGCAAAAAATATTATGAAAATAATTTGATTATGAAATAGTAATTTTTTAAACATTAAATTTCTGATAATGAAATACAAACATCCAAATTCTAATATACTTATAATTATTTTGTGGTTTAATGATAATTTAAGATTATTAATTTTTTCATGGTTATTCTTATACCATTCTCCTATAAAATATCCAACCCCAATTCCGCCAAGCGCTCTTAGTATTCCAACATTAAATATGTTGTAAAAAGTTTGAACATGATTGTTTATGGCTCCTGATTTTGCGTGAAGTAAGAATACATAAGAAAAATAAACTAATAACCCAATGATAAGATTTACAATTTTTTTATCAAAGTTTTTCAACAGATAGTAAAACAGTATTAAGACCCAAAGCATTGCAGAAACATACCAGAAAGCTCCAACATTGCCAGCTTGTAAAGCAATACCATTACCATTTAGTGCAAAAAATGTAATAATATTGCTTAAAAATTCAAAATGAACGACTCCAGTCAATGATGCAATAAAATACAAAAATAAGACCCAAATTAGAACAGGCCAAAGTCTAAAAACTTTCTTTTTAACAAAGTTGTAAAGTGATTGCATTTTTTGCGGCTGTGTTATTTTAAGTGTAAAAAACAATCCTGATAAAATAAAGAACAAATCTACAGCCTTTTGTCCATTAGATGTATTCCAATATAATTGGCCATAGTTGAAATCCCAAGCAGCTGCAAAATTTCCATATAATCCTGATTGATTAAATAAATGCAATAATACAATTGCAATACATCCAATTATTCTTAAAAATTCTATATTTTTGATTTTTTCCACTTGATTTAGGCCTTTCTATTTTATAATTCCTTTAATTAAATTGACTACTCGTTTTGAAGCTTCGCCATCTTCTATACAGCCTTTATCCCTTAAAAACGTTTCGACAGCTTTTTTATATTTTTCATTGTCAAAATTTAATATATTATTAATTAGTTCATCATTGTTTTGAGCAATTGGGAAAGGTGTATCTTCAAGTGGATAGTAAAAACCTCTGTCTGTATTGTATTCTTCAATATCTGCAGCGTATATAAATCCGGGTTTTCTTGTTAACATAAAATCAAATATGCAGCTTGAATAATCTGTTATTGCTATATCAGTTATGGCTAATAATTCTTGAATATCTGGGTATGTTGTTACATCATATATTGAATTATGCTTCGGAATAAGTATGTTGGTAAGATGAACAATTCTA
Organism: Candidatus Gastranaerophilales bacterium; assembly: GCA_944327215.1. Taxonomy (GTDB): domain Bacteria; phylum Cyanobacteriota; class Vampirovibrionia; order Gastranaerophilales; family Gastranaerophilaceae; genus Stercorousia. Next base: position 1,626 of record CALVGY010000034.1, read on the forward strand.
GGATGAAGCCTTATAAAAATTTTCCAGTCTCCTCCAAATTTGTTTTTTAATGGTTCAAATAATTTTTCGTAGTCGATGTTGTAGCAGCTAATACGGTTGTTATCCCGAAATGTTGGAACATATAATAATATTTTTGAATTTTTATCAAGTCCAAATTGTTTGTATATTTTTTCTTTTATAGCATTATTATCTTTAAAAAATATATCATTTCTTGGATGACCAAAAGATTTAATTTCTGCAGTATTTGAAATATGCTTTTTATATATTTCTTCTTCAAAAGTACTGTTAGAAATTAAATAATTTATACATTCTGCGTCTTTTATATAATATTTGCTTAACACAGAAGTTTTGTGCCAAAAATCAACGATTGCGTTTTCTATTTTTTTTATACCTAGTGATCCGTGCCAAGTTTGGATGTACTTTTGATTTTCTTTTTTGCTTAGCCCTCTTTTATAAAAATTAATTTTTCTTACATTATCAATCCAAATTTTTGCGGTTGATAATTCATAAATTGCTTTTTCTGACCTTATATCTACAAGTTTTATTTGAGGAGGAAAATCTTTTTTTGATTCTTTAATATTTTGTATTAGCCATACGATTCTGCAATTAATATTTTCTTTTAATAATTCTTCAGATATATATTTAGGGTTGCATCCGTAATTGTTTCCTGCAAAGTTGCTGAAAACAATTTTTTTGTTATCTACTGGTAAATATTTATATATGTGTTCATAAATCCAATTATTTGGGATTCGGAATTTTAAACCTAATAAGGAAAGATTTTTGTAACCGCCAAAGTTTTTAAAACATATATAATTTTTTAAGATATCTTTAAATGTATATTTTGTAAGCGCTTGATTTTTTTGAGCTAAAAAGCCGTCAACAAGTTTTGTCAACATTTTTTCAACAGAAACTTCTGCTTGCCATCCCAAATCTTCTAATTTACAAGTGTTAAGGTATAATTTGCAATTTTTAGGGTATAATTCGCTGTTTTTATTTTCTATTATAACTTTTATGTTGGGTTGATTTTGTATAATTTTTTCTGCCATTTCTTTAATAGAGCATATTGCATTTTGGTTTGCGACGTTATACGCCTCACCTGATGTTCCTTCTGTTAATATTTTTAAAATGGCAGTTATACAATCTGTTATATAACAGTAGTTTCTTATCGTTGAACCATCTGTATGTAATGTGATATCTTTTTTTTCAACAACACATCTTGCAAATTGCGCAAAAACACGTGTATCATTGTAGGGAATGTTTGCACCTATAATTTGGCAAAGACGTGCAATTTTTATAGGGGTATTATATTCTTTAAAATATGAATAACACAAGGTTTCTGCCATGCGTTTTGCTTGGGGGTAAGAATTGCGTTCATTAAGGAGATTTAAAGGTCCCAAATCTTCTTCTTTTATTTGGGTATCAGAATTGATTGTGCCGTAAACTTCCATTGAAGAAAGGTATACTATACTTTCGATTTTTCTCCTTTTCGCAAATTCCAAAATATTTTTTGTTCCATTAATTGTAGTGTCTATAGTTTCAACAGGAGATTCTACAAATGATTTTGAGCTGGTATTTGATGCAGTGTGAATTATATAATCTACTTTACCGTGGTAATTTAATTTTTTGTTTATGTCTTGCTTTATAAATTTGATATTTACAAAACACATTTTTTGAAAAAATAAACTTTTGGCTTTTGCAATATCACGAACAGGTAAAATAAGCTTTACATTTAAGTTATGATCCATAGAGGCTTTAGAAAGAGATAAAACTGTTTGGACACCAATAAAGCCTGTGGCCCCTGTTATAAGTATAGTTTTATTTTTAAATTTATCCCAATTTATATAGGCTGAATCAACAATAAATTTAGTGTCTTTATTTGTATTTGGGTTTATTATATTACTGTAGTGCATTTTCTTCCTCTGTTCTGTATTTTAAAAGCGCTTCCAAAATATATAAATCTCTTGGGGTTGTAACTTTAATATTTCCAAAATTCCCTTTGGTCATGTGGGTTGTTTTACCAAGTGTATTATATATTGTGCAAGCGTCTATCATATCAATATAGTTTGGATTTTTTTCTTGAATTTTTTCGTGAGCTTTAATAATTTCTTTTAAATAGAAACCCTGTGGAGCTTGAGCTGCATATGTGTTGCGTCTGTATGGGATTTCTTTTGGATTTTCTCCTGTTTCACTTATCAAAATAGTTTCATAGCAAGGTGTACAAGTGATAGAATTTCCAAAAGCCTTCACGTCTTTGATGTTATCTGATATTACTTCTTTATCTAAAATAGGACGTACGCCGTCGTGGATTAGGACAATTGAGTCTGCAGGATTTTCTTTTTCGGCGGCTTTTAGTGCATTATAGATTGAATTTTGTGCAGTTGCTCCACCTCTTACAATTTGGGCTACTTTAGTTAAGTTAAAGTTTGAGGTTAGTTTTTCCATATATTCAAAATATTCCGGAAGAATTGAAATATAAATTTTATCAATTTCATTATGTTTTTGAAAAATTTCTAAGGTATGGACAATAATTGGTTTGCCAAAAACTTCTACAAATTGTTTTGGCAAGTTGTCGTTTGAAAATCTTTGTCCAGTCCCTCCTGCAAAAATTATTGCGATATTCATAATATTCCTTTTTTAATTTGATTTGTCAGATAATTCATTATAACAGATGATACTCCATGTTTAGGCATAATTAATTTTTCTAAACATTTTTGTCGTTCAATTTTTAAATTATCCTCATTACCTGTAATTAATTTATCTAAAGTTGATTTTAACTCTTCAATGCTATGTATATTGTAGTAACCTTTTGTTATTTCTTCCCCAAATTGATTTAATCCGGTTGTTTTGCTTGAAATTAATCGGATTAAAGGTTTTTGGGTTGGAAGGTATTCTGTTAAAAAAGAGTTGCAGTCCGTAATCATTAAATCAGAAGTTCTGAACATATCAAAATAATCGCCTTTTTCCCATAAATGAGTGTTTTCAGATGTCGTCCAGAATGAATAATAATCTTGAATTCCTTTTTCATCCATTAGTTTTTCGCGTAATATTGTTTCTTTTAATGTTGGGTGCGGTTTGAAGATAAATTCTATTTCCGGATGGGATTTTGCATATTCCATAAAAAATTTATAATAAATATCAAAAGTCCCAAATTTTAAAATGCTGTTTGGGTTGAATGAAAAATGCGGTGCATAAATTATTCTGAATTTATTTGTTTGCCATATTTGTTTGTTTGGGTTTATTGGGTTTAGGTATGCATCAAGTTTTATACTGCCTGTTACAACAAGGTTTTTTGAAGAAATTCCATGGTTAATTAAAACTTTTTTTACAAAATTGTTATCAAGAAAATATGCCCAAACTTCTTTAAAAAATCTTGCACAATATTCATTTTTTCCATTAGTAGTTCCGCTTCCATAACTCGAGTAGCAGCAAAGTGCATATTTAGAGACGTTGAAAGGCTTCTGTTCTTCCGGTAATTGCCAAGGCTCTTGATAAAAGAAAATATCAGGAGAAAATTTTGATATTGGGATGTATTTTTTTGTTTGTGTATCAAATGCATATTCAGTATTCATTCCTCTTGAAGCAAAGAATTCGTAATTTGATTTTAATTTTTCAATATCTGAATCATTGTGATTTTTATCTAAAGAAATTAGTATTTGAGGGGTAAAAAAGTCACTTTTAATAAGTTCATCATACAATGATTGGTAGACCCATTTAGAGTTTTCTGAATTTAAAAAACAAACTTTTAATTTTCTTTGCCTAATTATATTTTTAAATTCTTTTAATCTTTTTTTGTAATTCTGGTGTGTCAAACTAATCTTTATATTGTTTGGAATATATAAAAAAACTCTTTTTATGAATGTTGAAAACTTCATTTAACACCGCCTTTGACCATCTTAAAACAATATGAAATAAAGTTTTTTAAAACCATAAATAAAAGAATCGGATAAACAATTAGTGCATATTTGCTATATAGTTTTTGGTGTCGTTTTATAATATTAAGCCTTATTTTTAAATAATTGTGTGGATTAAGAGCTTTTTTAGTTCTAATATTTTCTGATTTTCTCCAGAAAAATAAAACCTCAGGAATTTGATAGACTTTTGCACCGCTTTCTATTATAGAGAGCCAAAAATCCCAATCTTCGCAACCTATTTCCAGATTTGAATTAAAACCGCCAATTTCAAGAAACTTACTTTTTCTAAAGAAGCTAGCAGAAAAAATTCTATTTTGAATAAGCATATTAAAAACGGTCGCTTTTTTTAGGTTTACGATTTTATTATCGGCATCAAAAAATTTGGCTTTGCTGTATACTATTCCGATTTCAGGGTTTTCATCAAGCACTTTAACAGCTTTTTCAATATAATCAGAAGAAATTTTATCATCTCCGTCAAGAGTTAAAATGTATTCTCCAGAGCTTGCGCTAATTCCTATATTGCGTGCATTACATACTCCGGAGTTATTAATATTTATAATTTTAATATTTTCTTCGTTGATTGCCTCTAAAACGGATATAGTATAAGAATCATCAGAACCATCATTAACTATTATAATTTCGATATTTTTATAAGTTGATGATTTGACGGAATTAACAGTTTCTTGTAAATATTTCCCCTGATTAAAACATGGTATTACAACAGATACTTTTTTCATACTAAAGCCCCAAATATCTCTGTCTTATTTTTGCATAAAACAAGATATTTGTAAATGATTTAAGCATTTTCGTTAATTAGTAATGACTTTAAAGTATTGTTTTCAGTATCAGTAATATATTTTTCAACGCATTCAAGAATTGCCGATGCATATTCAATATGCTTGTTATAAAACACATGTGAGGCGTTTGGAATAACAATTATATTATTTTTTTCAGAGTGCTTGCAATATGAGTTAATTTTATTCATAAATCCTTTTGGATCTCCATCAGCCATTGAGTCTTTCCCTCCAATAATAAATGAACCATTTATTTTAATTGAAGAAAGCGATTTTGTTGAACCTTCACCGCTAAGTACAGGGCAGTTTTTAAGGTGAGTGGCATTATAAAAATTTAGTACTGTTTCAGCAGCCATTGGGGAAAAACCTCCAAACACGTAAGGTAAAATTTCTGTATTTTTGCCTTCTTGAACAAGTTTTTTTGCAGTTTCAAGACATTTGTTGATATTTGGCATAACTTTCCACCAATAGCCGAGATCTACTGGGGCTGTTATTATAAAGTAATTTACAAAGTCATCAGTGGTATTGCCTAAGTAGTCAATAATTTTATTGGAACCAAGTGAATGTCCTGCAAGTATGATATTTTTGAAACCTAATTCTTTTGCATATTTGACATAAGCATCAACATCTTCAAAAACACAGTTGAAATCATCAAATACAACGCCTGTATAAACCTGTTTGTTATTTTTAAGATCAGAATATGCAATCATAGAAAAAGCATCCATAGCATGTCCTGCAATAAAGGCGATATTATTAGTACTTAGCAATTCGCCCGTTGCAGGCAGCAAATCATTTTGAAATACATTACTGCATATTCCGCTCATCATAATAACAACTGTGTCCATTGAATTGTCACCCCACATTGCTCCTTTTAATTCAAGGCCTCTTGGGGTATTTACTCTAATAATTTCCATTTCTAATTCTCCTTAATTCTTATTATTTATGAATTTATAAAAATAGCAAATACTTATTTTGAATATTTATATATAACTTGTTTGTATGTAAAAATTACACTCCACCTGATAATCAGATGGAGTGTAATTCGGAGTAATAGGGATTTGAACCCTAGATGCAGGTTGCCCCACATAACACCTTAGCAGGGTGCCGCCTTCAGCCACTCGGCCATTACTCCATTTCTTATTTAATTGTACGTAGATTTCTCTACGACATGTGCATATCCTTATAATAACATAAATATTTTTTTTCGTAAATCTTTTTTTATTGCGTTGTTACTTGACCGAGTGGATATTGTAAGATAAAATGAAAGAAACGAAAGGTTATTATAATGATTGAAATGAAAGTTATGGGTATTGCTCTTGATACAAGAACAGGTTCTCCCATTGTTGTTTTACACGATAAAGAAAATAGAAAAGCTTTGCCTATTTGGATTGGATCCGCTGAGGCAAGTGCTATTATTAGAAAAATTGAAAATTTGAATGTTGCACGTCCAATGACACACGATTTGATTATTAATATCATCGAAAAAACAGGTTATAAACTTGATAGAATTGAAATTAATGATGTAGAAAAAGATACGTATTATGCAACGTTATTTTTAGTTAATGATGAAGGCCAAACTCTCGAAATTGATTCAAGACCGTCTGATGCTATTGCTGTTGCGATAAGAGTTGATGCTCCGATTTTTGTCACAGCTAATGTTATATCAAATGGTTCTGTTTCTACTGATTCTGCGAAAGATGAAGAAGAAGCTCAGGAATTCAAGAAATTTGTTCAGAGTATAAAACCCTCTGATTTCGCAAAGTTAATGAAAGATAATGACCATCATGAAAGTGATCAGTAATTTGTTAATTTTGTAACAAAATTTTTTAATTATGAAATTATGATTTGTTATTTATTTTTATAATATTAGAACTATGAATGGAATTGAAGCTATACAACCGAATAATATTTTTAAGGTGAATGCTGTTAACTTGTTTGAGAACAGCAGACAAAATCGTAGTGTTCAAAATAATTTTGACTCAGGTTTATTTGCCAGACAAGATAATGCATCATATAATTTAAATCACCCTCGTGTTGCAGGAGGTGCAGCAACTGCAAATAAATTAGATTTATTAGCTTAATATTTCTTAATATTTAGATGTTTTAAAGCAATTTCTCCAAGAAAAAATACTTTATTTATATATAAGGGAAATATTGGAGGAATTATGCTTGGAGCAATTCGTTTTAATCCTAATGTAAGTGGGATTAGTTCAAAATATAATTATGAGATACCGGCAATTGCAAAAGAATTTGTTTCCGGTGCAGTAAATCCTGGAACTTATAATCTTAATCATCCCAAAACTGCAGATGACGAAGGGCTTCGCATGTTGGGGACATCAGCTTCTGTAGTTGGTAACAGATTAGATATTCAATGCTAGTTTAAAAAAATGTTTTGAGAGTAATTAGTTTTATAGATCAGATTAGTATCTGAAAATGCAGGCGTGAATGAATATACTGTTCGTTCACGTTTTTTGAGTGCGCAAAGTCCAATTACTTTTTCATCATCTTTGAACAAATTTTTTAAAAATTCCATACTTATACTTCCTTCTATTTTTATTGTATAATATTTTTAATGACAGGTAAAATTAAGTCAATATAAGGAGAATTATTATGGCAGGAAAAATCACAAAAGATATGAACATTATGGACATTGTTCAACAGTGCCCTGAAAGTATTGAAGTCTTTCAAAAATATGGTTTAGGCTGTATAGGATGTGCTGCTGCTCATTTTGAAAATTTAGAAGCAGGAGCAAAAGTTCACGGCTTTGATCCTGACGCTATGGTTGCAGATATTAATGCATTGATTGAAGATTAATAAAAGTCTGTAATAAACAAAAAAAAGCGAGGTTTAAAACCTCGCTTTTTTTATTTATTTAAATTAACTATTTAAGAAATCCTGCCATTGTTGGTTTACTGTTTGGTATAATCATTTGAGGCTGAATTTTTGAAGTTATTTTTACTTTTTCAGCATTTTCTTTTTCAATTGCATTTTTTGTCATTTTTTCACAGTATCTTGCCAACCACATCATAAATGCAGGAACAAGAACAAGTGTTGATGCAAATCCAAATGCACTATTGAAAGTTTTTGCTCTATTGATAAATTTATTATCTTTAGATGAGAATACTGAATATATATTTTCAAGAGCTTCTGTCCCTTTCGCTTTTTCAAATGCATCTTTAATATCTTCTAAATTAGCTTCTGTTAAAGATTTATTTTTGAATTGTTTTAATATTTTTTCAGCATTTTCTTTTACAGTTTTATCAATTTTTAGAACTTTTTTAACATTCCCGCCATTTTCTTCTAAGAACTGGAAGAAACCTTTTATTCCGTCTTTGTAATTACTAATATTACTATATTTTGATACAATTTGTTCACTTGACAAAACTTCAATTCCTGAACCTGCTGTAAAGTAATTTTTGATTTTGTTGAAAAGGTTTTTATTATGATTTTGAGGTTTTACATTTAATGCAAGTCCTGAAACTTTTGCAAATATATTTGAAAATCCGCGAGATAGTGCTTTTGCTCCAAATAAGATTGCAGTAAAGCTTGTAATATCACGTACTAGAATTTCTTTCTTCTCTTTATCACTTTTTGCATTTACATATCTAGGAGGTAAGCAAAAACCAAAAAGTAATGTCAACATTGCAGGTACTGACATTGATGCACCATTAAATTCAAAGATTTTTAAGATTTTTCCAATACTATTGTTTTTTGCTGCTTCTTGCCCTAATTTAGGGAAAAATCCTCCGGTAAAAGCAACATCTTTTTTTGTTTTATCATCAGATTTGTTTTCAGTTTTTTCTTTAATTTGCTTATTAGTTTCTATTTCTGATTCAGGTTCCAAACCTTTTAGACCGGGGTCTTGTTTCAAACCAATATTATATAATTTGGGGATTAATGTAAAAAACGCAACTACTGCAGCCCACATTCCCAAATTTGAAATAACTCTAGTGCCGGATCTGTAATGATTAAAATTGGATACAAAGTTTTTGATTTCATTTTCACCAACATTCTTTTTATTAATTTTCCCGAGGATATCACTTGTATAATCTGTTAAACTTTGAGTTAAACGCCTTATATTAGTTCCGAGCGCATCTTTTTTGCCATTCACTTTAAGAGAAACTGCTAATTCTTCACTAGAAGGAGCTGAATGTGATTTTCTAATATTCATGTATTCTTCTACTAGCTCCCCATATAGTTTATTAGCAGCTTTTTTGTCCTTGTTAGATCTTTTATTTTCCACATCAATAAGTTTTTCTGCGAATTTTTTTGCAGTATCTTTTAGCTCATTACCTCGAAAGCTTTCATCTGTAGAATTTTGTAATGCATTTTCAAATACTTGAGCGTAATAACCTTTTTTAAATTCAGAAGCATTTTTCAATTGAGCAGGGTTTTTAGCTGCGTAATCTGCAAAATTTTGGCCTAAAGCTTCAATATGACTTACGTGAACATTATTAGCTGTACCTGAGAACTTTTTAATAAGCGTAAGTATTCCAAGAGGAATTAAAAATGCACTGGGGCCGCTAAGGATTTCGCGAATCCCTTCTCTTCTCGCAAATTCCCAGTTCAAAGGCCCGGTCTTTTTACCGTTTTCATCTTCTTTACGGTTTCTGTTAAGACCTTCATAAATTCTTGGGGCAACCATGCCAATACCGTCTTGAGCAATAAAAGATGCTGCAAATCCTCCTTTATCAATTGCATCCATTAACATAACAACAGGGTTAAAGCTTCCTGTGAATGTTTGTTGAGAATGATTCTTTTGGTTTAAATTTCTTGAACGGTTGCGGTTAGCAACATCTGTTGATGAATTGATTGCTTTTACTGACATGTCCCTACTTTAAATTTTTCATAACTACACACATATAAAAAAAATAGTTTCTTACACTTATTGCTATTTTTTGCTAGAATTTTAACAAAAATTAATGGTAATAAATGTATTAAGTGTAATTATTATACTTAATATTAAAAAAACTTGCAAGTTTTTTTACTACAAAAATAACAATAATTTTACAAAAATGTAATAAACCTTATTGAAACATAAAAAATCAGCCGATTGGATAAAAAAATTGACTCTTTTTTTTGTGCGATATAAACTTTTTTTATGGAAATTAATGTTATTGGAGCTGGACTTGCAGGTTCTGAGGCTGCTTTACAGTTATCTAAAAGAGGAATAAAAGTTAATTTGTATGAAATGCGCCCTAAAAAAAATACAGGTGCTCATAAAACTGATAAGTTTGCGGAATTTGTTTGTTCAAACAGTTTAGGAGCTTCTGATTGTTCAAATGCTTCCGGGTTATTAAAGAAAGAAATGGAGCTTCTTGGTGGTGAACTTATAAAAATTGCAAGAGCTAATGCTGTACCTGCTGGTTCTGCTTTGGCTATTGATAGAGAAGGGTTTTCTACAGCTGTTACTCAAAGAATTGAATGTGATGATAATATAAATGTAATAAAAGAAGAAGTGTCTGAAATCCCTGAAGGGTGTACAATTGTTGCATCAGGGCCATTGACTTCTGATGCTTTAGCAAATTCAATAAAAGAGTTTACAAAAAGCGAACATTTACATTTTTTCGATGCAATAGCTCCTATTGTTGAAAAAGACAGCATTGATTTTGACAAAGCTTTTTGGGCAAGCAGATATGATAAGGGGGAGGCTTCTTATATAAACTGTCCTATGAATAAAGATGAATATGAGAAGTTTTATAATATTCTTATAAATGCTCCAAAAATAGAATTAAAAGAGTTTGAGAAAGATGCAAAATTTTTTGAAAGTTGTTTACCTATAGAAGTTTTAGCATCTCGTGGGGTGGACACATTGAGATTTGGCCCTATGAAACCTGTAGGTTTGGTAGATAAAAGGACCGGAATTGAAAATTATGCTGTTGTACAATTACGTCAAGATAATTCTGCAAGAACTTTATTTAACCTTGTAGGATTTCAAACGAATTTGAAGTGGGGAAGTCAAAAGGAATTGTTGCAATCAATTCCAGGGCTTGAGAATGTAAATATTGTAAGATATGGTGTTATGCATCGAAATACTTTCATTAATTCTCCTAAAGTTTTAAACCCTTCATTACAGGCAAGAGAGAGAAGTGATTTATTTTTTGCAGGTCAACTAACAGGTACTGAAGGATATACAGAATCTATTGCAACAGGCATGCTTGCTGGAATAAACGCAGCAAATTATATTTTGGGAAATCAATTGATTGTTCTTCCTAAGGTGACAATGTTAGGAGCTTTGACTCAATATATAAGTGATAAAAATCATGAAAAATTTCAACCTATAAATTCAAATTGGGGCATTGTGGATCCTGTTGAGCTTCCTAAAAAAGAGAGAAAAAATAAAAAGTTAAAGGCTGAATTAATATCAAAACGTTCTGTAGACTATATAATATCTTGTAAAATAGCTTAATATATGATAATATAATATATATATAAAAAGAGAGGATATTACGTATGAAAAAAGCATTCACTTTGGCAGAAGTTCTTGTTACATTGGGAATTATAGGTGTAGTAGCAGCATTGACAATGCCCAATATTATAGATAGTAATCAGAAAAAAAGTTATATTACTCAATTGAGAAAAGTTTATTCTGAACTATCCCAAGCTGCAGAATCTGCTCTTTCTGATGGTAATACTCCTAACTTAAATGAAACTTCAGCTATGCGACGAGGGGACTTTTTAACCAGATATTTTAAGACAACACAAACTTGCAATGCAGAAGACATAACAAATTGTTTTGCGAACCAATATTCTAACTTGAATGGTGAGTCAATAAGATTGAGAGATTACATATCTCAAGAGTCTTCTTGTGCTATTGTAGCTAGCGGTTATTCTATTTGTATTAAACCATCTGGTCATGTGCTTATAGATGTTAACTCAAAACAAGGACCAAATACTTATGGTAGAGATGTTTTTAGTTTGTTTATAGAAAATAATGGTACTGTTACTTCTAACGTAACCCCTGAAGATGCCACCGTAGAAGGCTGTAAGAGCGCCGCTTACGGTGAATGTTTTGCTAAGATCATGAATGATGGTTGGGCAATGGATTATTAGAAAATTAATATTGATTTTTCCCCTCAATAAAAAAAGATTTAAAAATCCCATTATTTATGCTTTAGTATCAATTTTACGAGTTTGATTGTCTACTGCTTTATCTTTCTTTTCAAGGCCCAAGAATTTTAAGGCAGGATGAATAAAAGCATGGCTCACTTGTGGAGCAAATATAGCTAAGCCTAATACAGAACCTATAATATTACTTAGTTCTACTGCTCCTTTTACGTATGTAAATTTTTCAGGTTTTTCTTTTTTTAATTCTGTAAGCAATGTTGCATTGTATTTGTCTTTTACTTTATCTTTTGTCGTAAGAAGTTCTTTTTCCAATGTAGCTTGTCTGTTATTGATTGATGGATTATCAGCAAGTTTTCTATAATGCAGGTATTCATTAACATTTGAGAAATGTTCAAATCCGTTTGTGTTTTTAAATATTTTCTCTTTTGCTAGTTTAAAACCGCCTTTTTTAAAAACAGGAACAATCAAGACCATATAAACAGCTAAACATGTTGCTTGATACAAAAATTCTTTAGCTGCTGCATATTGTTTTGTGTCAGAATCTATATCTTTATCAATAAGAATAAATCCTGGTCTGCCAATTGATTTCAAAACAGTTTCTGCAGTTACTGATTGAGTCGTATTTTGCGCAATACTTGCTAGTTGTGAATTTGTTAATAATTTTTGAACAGCACCAATCATAAGCCACCTACCCTTAGCCCTATTTGAGGTCTACTCGTGAATGTTTGCATCTGTGGAAATGGTTTTTTGTTAGATATTGGATTTATTTGTGTTTGTGTATATGTTTTTTGCAATTGCGTTTGAGTATTTGGTTGATTTTTTTTATCCTCAGGAGTTTTTAGCCCTATTGCATCCATAATCGGTTTTATTGCAACAGAGCAAAGTGCCGGGATGACAAATAGTGCAGCTGTGCAAACGCCGATAAACATAAGATTTTTTTCTGCGCGCCCTGCAAGTGCTTTGTCTTTGTTAAATATTTTTTTGGCAAGCCCACCTGCAAGTTCTCCGCATCCCCAGTAAGCTGGAATTGCTATAGCTTCAGTTAAGCCTTCTCTTAGAGCTGTGTATTTTTTAGTTTCAGAATTTTCTGTTTTGTCCATCATTGTGAATGTTGGACGACAAATCCCTTTAACTGTTGCAATTGCCATTACAACATAAGTCGGTTTATTATTTTCACCTAATTTTTTACAGGTGTTTTTTATAAAATTTGCTAGTGCCATTTTTCCCTTTTAATTAAAAGCTGTGAATTTAAATTTTTGCTAGTATATGCTACAATTGTTATAATATATTACGAAAAAAAATATTTTCAAATAAAAAATGAACTTTTTATTTTCCAATTCGTTATATTAGTGTAGAGATTAAAAACGGAAAACAAAATCTACACAAAAAAGGTGAAACATGGAAGACAAATGTATTAAATACGAAGCATTATTTACATTCGGCAATGATGAAACTTTAAAAGAACATGTAGCTTCTTGTAAGGATTGTCAAAAAGAACAAGAAATCATGGATAAGGTTTCTGATTTGTTGACGGAAGTAAGACCGTATTACAAGGCAAAAAGACGTAATGTTGTGAAGTTAAAAGCCGCTTGTGCAGTATTTGCGATATTATTAAGCGGGACAACACTTGGTGTAATTAACTTGAATACTGATATATCTGATACTATAAAGTATGGAACTACTTTAAGTGCGGAAGATTATGGATTTCCGGTTGATTCATACGGTTTTTTAATGGTGGAATAGTTAATGGATTTTAAAGAGCTTATAAAAAGCAATCAAAACAACGTAAGAAATATAATAAAACTTATAACAAAAGAAACCAATGAAGATTTAGAGCAAGAAGTGTATGTGAAGGTATGGAAGAATGCTCACAAATACAAAGAACAGGGCTCTTTCAAAAGTTGGATAAATACTATTGCAAAAAATGTTTCAAAAGATTATTTGAAATCTTCCTACAAAAAAGTATCTGATAGCTCTGTAGCAGATGATGAAAGTTTAAATCTTATAAAAGATAAAAAACTGACACCTGAGCTAAAGGTAATAAGTAATGACAGACAAAAAAGAATAATAGAGGCTATAAATGCTTTGAAACCAAAGTTTAGACAAACAGTAATGCTGTGTGAAATATACGGATATTCTTATGAGGACGCGGCTCATAAATTAAAATGTCCGGTAGGTACAATTAAATCAAGATTATACAATGCTAAAAAAGAGTTAGCAGAAATGTTAGAGGATTTGTTATAAAAAAAGAAAGGATTTATGATTATGATGAAAAAAGCTTTATTAATTGCTAGTTTAATGGTATTTGGAACTTGTGCAACATTTGCCGCAGATTCTACTGCATCTGCAAATGTAACTCCAACAAAATCTACAGTTCAAACAAAAGAATGCAATTGTAAGAAAAGACCTCCTGTATCTCCTGAGTTCAAAAAACGTCAAGCAGATTTTGAAAACCGTTTAAAATTGACTGATGAACAAAAAGCTCAAGCAAAAGAAATTCGCCAAAAAGGTATTGAACAAATGAAGCCTATTATGGAAAAAATTAAGGAAAAACTTGCAGAAGCAGAAGCTGTAAAACGTTCAAGAATGGCAGTTGAAATGCAGCAAGAAAAATTAGCTCAAATACATAAAGAAATTGGTGCTTTGAAACGTGAAGCTCATGAATTACGTATGCAAAATATGAAAGATTTCGAAGCTATTTTAACTAAAAAACAATTAAAAGAATTGAAAAAAATGAAAGAAGAAGGTCGTAAAAACTTCGAAAAAAGACATAAAAGAGGCGGACATCCACAATTTGGACCTCGCCCAGGATTTGGACCGGAAGGCCCAAGACCGGATGCTCCTGCTCCTGTAGAACCTACTCCAGTAAAAGAATAATTGTTATCTCTTTATTTAAAATAAAAAAAGGGTTGATTTTTAATCAACCCTTTTATAATATGTAGCTAGAGGGAGTTTTGTATGAGAATAGCAAATAATGTTTTTGAATTAATAGGTAATACGCCTTTAGTAAGAATAAATAAATTAAATGATGGTGGAGCAAATATTTTTGCAAAGCTTGAGAGTTTTAATCCCGGAGGGTCTGTTAAGGAGCGTCGTGCTTTGAATATGATTGAACAAGCTGAAAAAGAGGGGTTGGTAAATAAAGATACAGTTATTATTGAACCTACAAGCGGAAATACAGGAATTGGGCTTGCGATGGTGTGTGCTGTTAAGGGTTATAAAATGATTTTGACTATGCCTGAAACTATGAGCGTTGAAAGACAAAAGCTTTTAAGAGCATACGGGGCTGAAATCGTTTTGACTGAAGGAAAGCTAGGAATGCAAGGAGCTGTTGATAAGGCTGAAGAACTTCATGATCAAATAAAAAATTCATTTATTCCTCAACAATTCAATAATCCTTATAATCCTGAAATACATGAAAGAATTACAGCAGAAGAAATTTGGCGTGATACAGATGGCAAAGTTGATATTGTAATTGCAGGAGTTGGAACCGGCGGTACAATATGCGGGCTCGCTAAAGGATTAAAAAAGAAAAATCCTAATGTGAAAGCTATAGCTGTTGAACCTTATTCTTCTCAAGTTTTGGATGGTGGCAAAGCAGGTGCTCATGGAATTCAAGGTATTGGAGCTAATTTTGTCCCAGTTAATTATGATTGTAATTGTGTTGATGAAATTCTCCCTGTCAGAGATGAAGATGCTTTTGAAACTGCAAGAAATTTAGCTCGTAATGAAGGAATTTTGTGCGGTATATCTTCAGGGGCTTCAATGTATGCAGCTCTAGAGGTTGCAAAACTAGATGAAAATAAAGATAAGTTAATTGTTGTAATTTTACCTGATACCGGAGAAAGATATCTTTCAAGTGAATTGTTTAAATAAATTCTGTTAGAATTTTTATATTTATTATAAAAGACATGTACCAACTAAAGCGCCAATACATGTCTTTTATAAGTTTTTTAATTTTTTAAATCAGCGGTTTTGATTAACATCTTGCCGATGTCAGGAGTGGACTTCGTCCACTACATCATACCGCCCATGCCGCCCATTCCTGCAGGCATTGCTGGTTCAGCTTTTTCTTCAGGAATGTCTACGATTGCAGCTTCTGTTGTCAATAACATTGAACCTACAGATGCAGCGTTTTGTAGAGCTGATCTTGTTACTTTTGCAGGGTCTACGATACCTGATTTGAACATATCAACATATTCATCATTTAATGCATCATAGCCGTATGCTGATTCGTGTGAAGTTACAGTATCAACTACAACGTCAGCTTTAGCTCCTGCGTTGTGTGCAATTGCTCTAAGAGGTACATCTAGGGCTGCTGTTAAGATTTTGAACCCGATTTTTTCATCATCAGATGAGAAGCTTGTTGTATCAACAAGTTTTGATAACTTTTGTTGAACTCTTACTAGTGCAACGCCACCACCAGGTACGATACCTTCTTCGTTAGCTGCACGAGTTGCGTTAAGAGCATCTTCAATTCTTAATTTTCTTTCTTTTAATTCAACTTCTGATGCTGCACCAACTTCGATTACTGCAACGCCGCCTGATAGTTTTGCAACACGTTCTTGAAGTTTTTCTTTATCGTATTCAGAATCAGAAGCTTCAATTTGTTTTCTGATTAAACGAACTCTGTCTTGTACTGCGTCTTTTGTTTCGTCGCCTACAACAATTGTTGTTTCATCTTTTGTAACTGTTACACGTTTTGCTTTACCTAACATTTGTGTTGTTACGTTTTCTAGTTTGATTCCTAATTCTTCTGTAAACATTTCGCCGCCTGTTAGAATTGCGATATCTTCTAACATTGCTTTTCTTCTGTCACCAAATCCAGGAGCTTTTACTGCAACTGCTCTTAAAACTTTTCTCATTGTGTTAACAACAA
>CALVGY010000035.1 GCA_944327215.1 Candidatus Gastranaerophilales bacterium
TTTTTTAATGGCGGTATTGATGAACCTCACCCTCACCAAACTCGTGTATTGGTTCCACCTCCCAAAGTACCTACATACGATATGCAGCCTGAGATGAGTGCGCCTGAAGTTTGCGAAAATGTATTAAAAGCAATTGAAAATCCTGAATATGAATTCATTCTTGTAAACTTTGCAAACCCTGATATGGTTGGTCATACAGGAGTTTTAGAAGCTGCAGAAAAAGCATGTCATACAGTTGATGAGTGTGTTGGAAAAATTGCTGATGCTTGTATAAAAAATAACATTATCATGTTATTAACAGCTGACCATGGTAATTCTGAAGTTATGGTTAACCCTGAAACAGGCAAACCTCAAACTGCTCATACAACAAACAAAGTACCTTTTGTTCTAATAAATGCTCCGCATGATATGCAGCTAAAAGATGATGGTGCTTTATGCAATATCGCTCCAACCGTTTTGCAGTTGATGGGTATTCCAAAACCTGCTGAAATGGATTGCGATTCTTTAATTAAATAGATTACATAATAGACAGATGCTATTTTTAGCATCTGTCTATTTAAAATAATAAGATTGGATAAATATGGCTGATATAAAAAACTTAGATATTGATTTTTCGTTTAAAAAGAATAATGTGGATGAACTTTTTTTTAATTTGTCAGAAAATCCTGACGGATTTAAGAATAAAGACTTTCGTTACACTTTGAGTTTGATATATCAGACTGTTGAAGATGAATTTGCGGGAATATTTTTGAGCCCTAATGCTCCTGCAAGAAATACAAATTTTTATTTGATAAACAATAATGAAAAGCTTTCATTTTTCGTAACTCCAACAAATAATTTTCAATATTATTTAAAATCAAAAGGTTCTCTTTTCCGCTTTAAATCAGAAGTTATGGAGGACAAGGTCGGGTATTCTATGAACTTGGATTTGGTAATGGATTATTTTGGCGGTTTTGGAAATATTGTTGATTTGGAATCTTTAACCCCAACATTTATCTATCTTAATAAGCTTACTTATTTTGTAATGAAGCTTATTGAAAAATTATATTTTATACCGACAATCAAAAAACGCGGTACGATGTTTAAAATTGTTTATGAGCCAATAATAAATTCTCAGCAGTTGGCCCGTATAATAAACTTGTTTGAAGAAAATATTCCTGATGATTTGTTTATAAAAGGCGGAAAACCAAAAAACTTTATTAACGATTTTATATATAATTATTTGAATTATGTAATTTATAAATTTTTAGGTATTAAGGCATATAAGTTTAAAGATGTAAAATCCGGAACTTATATGATAAAAGATCTGGAACAGCGTTCTGTGATGAAAGGACATGATATTGCAGAAAGTTTTGCTCAGTGGTTTGATGAACTTTATTTGGGTAAATATGATGTTATTCCTTTCTTCAAAATTGAAAAAATTGAAAACCAAGAACTTTTCAGATTAAAGGTGTACATAAAAAATAGAAAGACTAATGAAGACGTTCTTGTTGACAGATTATATACAGATGAAGAGGTTTTTGGCGCAAATTCTTCTGATATTGCAAGAATTGTTGAAAAACAACTTAATTATGCTATCAGATATATGCCGGAACTCGAAGATTTATTTGAAGATGAAGATAAATTATATCTTGATTTAGACTTAAATCAGGTTTATCAGATTATTACAAAGACTGCTTATTATCTTCAAAAGGCTCAAATTGAGGTTATTTTACCAAAAGAATTAACAAATATTGTAGTCCCTCGTGCTTCAATTAATGCAAAAGTTAAAAATTCTCGCTCAAAAGAACTTGCGGATATATTTAACAATAATTCGGCATCAAAAATTTCGCTTGATGATATACTTGATTTTTCATACGAGATTGCAATCGGTAATGATAAATTATCTGTTGAAGAGTTTAACAAGCTTGTAGAGGGACAGAACGGGCTTATAAAGTATAAAAATAAATATGTTCTTATTGACAAAGAAGATACTAAAAAGATTTTTGAACAAATTGCAAAAGCTAATTTGAAAACAATGACAAGAATGGAGCTTATTCATGCATCAATGTCAGGTCAATTACAGCAGTATGATTTTGATTATGACGAAGCATTTGCAAAAGTAATACAAGATTTCAACAAGCCTGTTGAGGTTAATCCTCCAAAAACGTTAAAAGGAGAGTTGAGACCTTATCAGCTTACCGGTTTGAAGTGGTTATGGACAAATGTTTCAAAAGGCTTTGGGGTTTGTATGGCTGACGATATGGGGCTTGGTAAAACAATTCAGGTTATAAGCCTTATTTTGAAATTAAAAGAAGAAAACAAGCTTGATAAACCTGTTCTTGTAGTTTGTCCAACAACCTTGATGGGTAACTGGATGAAAGAATTACAGGTATTTGCACCATCATTAGATGCTGTAATTTACCATGGCGCCGAAAGAAAATTGGATTTGAAGCATGATGTAATTCTTACAACTTATGCAATTATGCGTATAGATGTTGAAGAATTAAAGAAAAATGAGTGGGGTATGATAATTGTTGACGAAGCTCAAAATATTAAAAACCCTGATACTGCTCAAACACTTGCTGTTAAAATGTTGAAATCCAACATTAAAATTGCAATGACTGGTACGCCTGTAGAAAACAGATTAACCGAATTGTGGTCAATTTTTGATTTTATAAATCAAGGTTATCTTGGTACATTGAGAGAATTCCAAAAAAGTTATGCTATACCTATTGAAAGATTTAAGGAAACTTCTCGTGCTGCAAAATTAAAAATGTCTGTATCTCCGTTTGTTTTAAGACGTTTGAAAACTGATAAGCACGTTATTACAGATCTTCCTGAAAAAATGGTTATCAATGATTACTGTTATCTATCAAAACCTCAAGCTGTCCTTTATGAAAAAACTCTTAATGAAATGATGGATAAAATTTCAGGTTTTACCGGTATAAACAGACGTGGAAATATATTCAAACTTATCACTGCGTTGAAACAAATCTGTAACCATCCATATCAGTTCTTAAAGGGTGGTGAGATAAGTAAAGAATTATCTGGAAAGATGGATAAATGTATATCTACAGTTCAAAGCATTTTGGATAATAATGAGAAAACCCTTATCTTTACTCAGTATAAGGAAATGGGTGATATTTTATGTAAGGTTATACCTGATGAATGCAATACTGATCCATTATTTTTCCATGGTTCTTTAACTGTTCCTCAAAGGGAAGATTTGATTAATCGCTTCCAGAATGATGATGATGCAAAGATTATGGTATTGTCATTAAAAGCTGGTGGTACAGGTTTGAACCTTACAAGTGCAACGAATGTAATTCACTATGACTTGTGGTGGAACCCTGCTGTTGAAGATCAGGCAACAGATAGAACATATCGTATCGGTCAAGACAAGAATGTAATGGTTCACAGAATGATTACACTTGGCACTTTTGAAGAAAAGATTGATGAAATGTTAAAATCTAAAAAAGAACTTGCTGATTTGGCTGTTTATGAAGGTGAAAAAATCATTACAGAACTTTCTGATGATGAAATTTATCAAATATTCACATTGACAGCTTAGTTTGTATTATTTTAATTTTTTTGTAAATCTGCCTATAGACTTGAATTTATTTTTATTTAGTTTATAATATACATATATTGTACTAAAAGACCATAAAGGTGGTGAAAATATAAATGGCAGAAGTTAAAGTTGGCGAAAACGAATCAATTGAAAGCGCTCTTAGACGTTTCAAGAAAAAAATTCAAAAAGCCGGTATTCTTTCTGAAGTAAAAAAACGTGAAAGATATGAAAAACCTAGCGTAAAAAGAAAACGTAAATCTGAAGCTGCAAGAAAAAGAAAAGTGTAGTCAGATATAAATAATTTTGAAAAAGAGGACATTTATTTGTCCTCTTTTTTTAATATTATAAAACACAGGCTAAAATCATTAATAGGATTGTTCCAATTTGCATTGCTGTTGCCATATTTTGAGAAAATTTGTTTGAATCATATTTGTTGGCTGTTTTCATCGCTTTGTATGCACTTGATATACGTCTTAGTCTATCTGATTCTGTGTCAGAGTCAAATGTTGTCCCAAACATAGTGCTTTCCAGTCTGGCAAGTCTGTTATCCATAGAATCTTGATTGAAACTTTGTTTAAATATTGTTTTCTCAACTGAGGCAAGATTTACTTTTACAGGTTTTTGATTTCTTTCATTGTAAGCATCATAGTCAAATTCTGGTGGACTATATTCAGATAAGTTGTAGTTTTTGTCAAGCGGGATTGAATTTTCATCAAAATATTCATTTGAATCTTGAGCAATACTGTTATCCATAAAAGAGTTAGGCTTAATTTTTGCTTGAAGTCTTTCTACACGTGATGAAAATGCATCGTTATCATAGGTTTGACCAAATGTTTCTTTTTCAAGTTTTGCAAGTCTGCTGTTTAAATCCTGATTTTTAAATTCTTGCTTGAATACTTTTTGTTCAAGTTCATTTATAGATGGATAATCTACGTTTGCACCTGCTGGGGGCATTTTTTCTTGCGCTATGGTTTCTCTATAATCATCTTCTTCAGCAAACGTGTCTTCTTTTGGAGTAATTTCTTTTCCAATTTGTTCTGCAGACATGTCTTTATTAAGATTTGCAATTCTTTGGGATATTGGTTGGCTTGTTTTTGCTTGTCCGTATACACTTTCTTCTATTCTGGAAAGTCTTGAGGCATCATCTGATGTTGTGTATGTAAAGCCGTATAATGAATTTTCTAATTTATCTAAAACTGCTGAATATTGACTAGCTGCTATTGAACAGTTAATACTCAGAACCAAGCATAAGGTGATAACAAATTTTTTCATGACACAAACTCCTTATGCTATAGGATAAAGCTGAATGTTGTCTAAAACTATTCTACACAGTTGTTATTTCCAGAAAACGTAAAATCAATAAAAAATCGTAGAGCTTTAGCACTACGATTTTTTGTTTATTAGTATAAAGTATGAAATGTAAGATTAGTGTCTCAATTTCTTTAGAGCTTCCAATTCGTCTTGGAAAGGTGAAATATTTGTTAATTTTTCAATTATTCCGGGCATTTTTTCACATACATAATCAATTTCTTGTTCTGTTGTAAATTTGCTCAATGAGAATCTTATGCTTCCATGAATTGCAGTGAATGGAACATTCATTGCTCTTAATACGTGGCTTGGTTCTAGAGAACCTGATGTGCAGGCACTTCCTGAACTTGCACAGATACCTAAATCGCTTAAGTGAAGCAGAATTAATTCCCCTTCAATATATTCAAATCCGATATTTGTTGTATTTGGAACCCTGTTTACTATTCCTGTATTTACTCTTGCGTTGAATACATTTTTAACGATATTTTTCTCTAATTTATCACGAAGTCTTTTTACTTCTGTTGCTTCGTATTTCAAATGATCTTGAGCAAGTTCTGCAGCTTTTGCCATACCTACTATGTATGGAACATTTTCTGTCCCTGCACGTTTGCCTCTTTCTTGGTGACCACCGATAATTAACGGAGTAATTAGAGTTTTTGAATTAACATAAAGAGCACCTATCCCTTTTGGTGCATGGAATTTATGTCCAGAAATACCCATTAAGTCAACTCCAAGAGCTTGAACATCAATTGGAATTTTCCCTGAAACTTGTACAGCATCTACAAAGAATTTTGTTTCTTTATTCTTTGATTTGATAATTTCAGAAATCTTTTCAATTGGGAATATTACACCTGTTTCGTTATTAGCGTACATAACAGATACAAGTGCTGTATCATCATCAATAGCTTCTTCTAATTGAGCTAAATCAAGTTCCCCGTTTGAATTTACTCCGATGTAATCAACTTTGTAGCCTTCTTTTTCAAGTGCTTGATATAAATTTAAAACACAAGGGTGTTCAACTTTTGTTGTAATTATGTGTCTTTTATTTTTGTTCATATTTAGAACACCACGAATGGCAGTGTTAGCGCTTTCTGAACCACAAGACGTAAATAAAATTTCTTTTTCATTTTGAGCATTAAAGAAATCTTTCATTACCCCTCTGGCATCTTTTACTGCGTGATTTGAACGCTTAGCAAACTCATATACGCTTGATGGATTTGCGTATTCTTCCTTAAAGTATGGAAGCATTGCTTCCAATACTTGAGGATCAACCTTTGTCGTTGCGTTATTATCTAAATATATTAAACTCATTTTTCTATACCTCTACAACTTCGATATTTTTGTCAACAGTTTCTCTTAATGTTGATTCAACAAAAGATTTAAGTGTCAGATGCGAATTTTTGCAACCTGAGCATTTCCCGCGAAGTTTTACCATAACTTTGTTGCCATCAATGTCAACTAAAGTTATATCTCCGCCATCTTTTCTTAATTCAGGTGATATTTGATTTTCTATCACGTTATTAATTTTTAAAATCTTTTGAGCTGGTGAAAGTGTTGATTCTTCTTTCTCATGTCCTTCTTTTTTATAGTAAGTATCAATAATATCTTGAATTAATCCCTTACATTTTCCGCAAGCTCCGCCTGCTTTTGTGTAATTTGTAATTTCTTCAACAGTTTTAAGCCCATTAATTTTTATAGCGTCCCAAATTACATTTTCTGTAATTCCAAAGCATGTGCAGACAATTTTTTCTCTTTGTTTGTTTGCTTCTTCTTCATTTCTTATATCATCTAAATCTGTGTAATCATCGTAATTTTTCAATGCATCTTCAAGGGCTTCATAACCCATTACTGAACAGTGCATCTTTTCTGGAGGAAGTCCGCCTAATTGATCTGCTATATCTTTGTTGGTAATTTTTTTGACTTCATCAATTGTTTTCCCGATAATCATCTCTGTCAAAATACTTGAACTTGCAACAGCTGAACCGCATCCAAAGGTTTGGAATTTTGCATCTGTTACAATTCCGTCTTTTATTTTTAAATATATTTTCAGTGAATCTCCGCAGGCTAAAGATCCTGCTTCTCCTATTGCATCTGCATTATCAATTTTCCCTACGTTACGAGGATTTCTGTAATGGTCTATAACTTTATCTGAATAATCCCACATAGTCTTTTTCCTTATAATTATCTGTTAACATAATTATATTTTAGCTCAAAAACTTTTGCGAGAATAAATAATTAATATAAAATTAATTATTTGTCATACCATAAGGTATTGTGGCTTTTCTCGCAGAATGCGATGCAGGAAAATTCTTTATTAGTGGAATATTAAGTTCCTCAAAGATATAATCAACGCTTTCGCAGTCAAGAAAATCTCCTATGGCTATTGCTTTTGTATTTTCCCTAATTTTTTCAATGTTAAATAATTGAGTTACCATTTTGTCAATCTTATATAATGGCTCTTTAAGATCTTCTAAGAACAATGTAAATTCAATATCAGGGATAAAGTCCTGCCCGCAAAGAGATACTAATGTTGATAAATTTCCGCCCCAAAATGTTCCGTCATAATCAAACTTCCCTTCGCAAACTGTTTCAAAAAATTTATTAATCGTATATTCACAAACGTTTTCTTGTCCAAAATCACTTAAAATCATTGGACCTGAGTAGCTCATAAGTCCTGCTCGTTTTAGAAACATAGCATTAAGGGCTGTAATATCTGAATATCCACAGAAAATTTTCGGGTTTTCTCTAATTAAATTATAATCAATGTTGTTGATTAGCCTAATTGCACCATAGCCGCCTCTTAGACAAATTATTGCATTAACAGATTTGTCTGAAAACATTTTGTGCAGTGAATTCAATCTTTCTTCATCTGTTCCTGCGAGATATCTGTTTTTTGAATAAACATTGTCTGCTAATTTTATTTTATAACCTTTATTTTCAAAGAATTTTATAGCCCTTAAAAGATTTGTGTCATCTTCCATTGTGCCTGATGGTGCTAAAATCCCTATTGTGTCCCCTTCTTTTAGTAATGCAGGTTTAATTATCTTCATAATATTTCCCTTTTAAACATAATCTTGTTATAATTTTACCATGAATGAAAAATATGTACCTTTGTATAGAAAATATCGTCCTCAATTGTTACAGGAAATTGTTGGACAAGAACATATAAAAAAAGCGTTAAAAAATGCAATTGAGTTGAATAAAATTTCTCATGCATATCTGTTTACCGGCCCTAGAGGAACAGGTAAAACATCAACTGCCCGTATTTTTGCAAAATCTTTAAATTGTAAGGAAGGCCCTACAACAAATCCTTGCGGAGTTTGTGAAAATTGTATTGATATAACAAATTCAACTCCTATGGATGTAATTGAAATAGATGCTGCAAGTAACAGAAAAGTAGAAGATGCTCAAAATATTTTAGAAAAGGTGATGTATGCACCTGTCAACAGCCGGTATAAAATTTATATTATAGACGAAGTTCATATGCTTTCTACTACCGCTTTTAACGCTCTTTTAAAAACATTAGAAGAACCTCCGAAAAATGTTATATTTATTCTTGCGACAACTGAGGTGCATAAAGTTTTAGATACCATAAAAA
The DNA here is from genome assembly GCA_944327215.1 of Candidatus Gastranaerophilales bacterium. Lineage (GTDB taxonomy): Bacteria > Cyanobacteriota > Vampirovibrionia > Gastranaerophilales > Gastranaerophilaceae > Stercorousia. Next base: position 8,460 of record CALVGY010000035.1, read on the forward strand.
GTCGTTGCCAGCGGTTTGATTTTAAACGTATAACAACTGATGATATCGTAAAACATCTTAGATATATATCTGATAAGGAAAAGATTAACATTACTGATGACGCCCTATTTACGATTGCTAAAAATTCAGCAGGCGGGATGCGTGACAGTATTGCTCTTTTAGATCAGTTAAGTGTATTAGATGCAAAAGATGCAATTACAACTGATGATATAAATAATTTGCTCGGACGCTTGTCCTTTGACACGTTGAATTCTTTAGCTGAAAAAATTGTTAATTCAAAGCCTCAGGAAGCTATTGAGGATTTAGAAAAAATTTATAATTCAGGAAATGAGCCTGTTCAAATTCTAACAAATTTAATGGATTATTTAAAGAATTTGTTAATTGTAAAAAATTGCAGAAAAGAAATTGCATTTGAATTAACACAAGCAAATGACGCGCAAATTGATGCATTAAGTTCTCAAGCTGCAAATGTTGAAACTCATCAAATTGTATTTTTGATAGATAAATGCGCAGATTATATAAAAGAGTTAAAATTAACTAATAATCCACGCTTGTGGTTAGAAGTCGGAATTATTGATCTTGCAAATTTGACAGAAAATACATCTTTAGTTGATCTTCAAAATAGAATTTCCAGATTAGAAGGTGGTGCAACAAATACCGGAAATAATACAAGAAATTATTCAGCTCCTGTTCAGGTCGCTTCATATAAGACAGCACCAACTCCTGTAATGAAGCCTGAAATTCAAAAAACAGAACATGCAAAACCCGATATTTTAAAACCAAGAGTATCTGAAAATGTTGAACCTCATATTGAGAAACAAGAGCAAAGCCATTCTGGTAAAAGTTCGGAAACTGAGCCTATATCAAATCAACATTCAGAAAGTCAAAATGATTTTTCACCGATGCCTGTTTCAAAACATTCAGATGGTGTTGATATTTCAGTTTTATGGGGAAATTTGTTAAATAATATTCATAGTGCACCAACAAGAGCTTTGTTAAAACAGTGGGCTAACCCTATTAAAATTTCTCCAGAAGAAACAATTTTGACAATGAAAAATGAAATTTTCTTAAATCAGGTTCAATCTAGTTCTAAAAAACAAGCAATAATTGATGCTGTAGATGCATTGTTTAGTCAGAAAAATTCAAATGTTGTTGTGCGTTTGCCACACCCTTCAGACGTTGAGGTAAAAGCTGCTTCTGTAAGCAAACCTGCAGCTCACTCCCCTCAACCTAAACCTCAGCCATCTCCTGTAATGAAACCAGTGACAGTAGAACCTGAAGTTGATGTTGAAGAAGTTGAAGAATTAAAAGAAGATGTTGCAAAATCAGAATCTGTGACTGCTTCAAAGATTGCTGAATCTTTGCATTCGGATAATGTGAATATGGTTTTAGATGTTTTTGATGGAAAAGTAATAGATTAAGTAATAAGTAAATTTTGCTAAATTTTCGTTGTACTAAATTTAAATGCTTCGAAACTTTCTGAGAAATAGTTTCCAGGAAGTCCGGCTTTTAATTTTAACTGTTCCAAAAATTCTTTTTTCTCAGGTAATTGTTCCCAAACATCAGGTAAGAAAACAGATTGATAATTGCCATCACGTATTATCAAACCGTCTATATTTGGATTTAGAGATTTTAACAATTCTTCTTCTGTTTCAAATTTAATTCTTTCAGGTTTTGACAAAAGTGACACTTGTATGTTTATTTTATTGTATTCATTAAGAGTTAAGGCTGGAAACCTTGGGTCAGAAAATGCAGCAGCATGGGCATTGTTCATAAGATCCTTAATCAATGGTTTGTGTGCGATAATTGAACCGATACATCCTCTTAATATGCCATCAAGTTCCAAAGTTACAAAAGATGCTCCATATTCTTCAAAAACGCAGTCATAATTGTTTACTTGAGATTGACCTAATTGTAAGCCAGATAAAATGCTGTTTTTACAAATTTTTTTTGTAAATTCTGAATAATATTTTTTTATGTACTCATTTTTATCTCCCTCATATAAAAACCAGCTTCCATAGCCTACAACTCGGGAAGAATCTCCAGTAGATGCTGCAGAATTTGTTAGACCTGACCTTATAAGTGAGAAATTTTTCTTTTTAGCAAATTCAATAAGTCCGCAAATACCGACAGCCCCGCATGCTTGTTCCTGTTCAAAATTTGAAAAAGAGTTTTCTTCAATCATTTTTGCGGTGTAATTGTCAATTTTTATAGATTCTTTTTCCGGATAAAAATGGCTTAAATCACTCGATATAATGAATACATTGTTTTCATCTTGCCAAAAATGTTCAAGGGTTTTACATAAATTTTTAAAGTTTTCGCATCCGTATAATATAGGCACAATTTTTGCATTTGGAAGAAAATATTTTATAAACGGAAGTTGAACTTCTATTGAATGCTCTTTTTCAAAAGCTGTATTTTCAATCTCGCATTCACAAAGTTTCGCAACTTCATTAACAAGTTCTGTATTCACTTTTATATTCCCTAAAGGTGTTTCAAATTCATTATAATTACATACGCTGCACCCATAAATTCTTGCATAATGGGCGGGTGCAAATATAAATACATTTTTTGCCTCTCTGTTTAAATGTTGAATTCCATTTGCTGCAAGTTTTCCTGAATACATATAACCTGCATGCGGAACAATTACCGCGCGAGATTTGTAAATGGGTGGTTCTATTTCAAAACTTTTTATCAAATTTTGAAGTTCGCTCCCATCAGAGGGATAAAACGTTCCTGCAGCATTTGTCTTTTTTATCATAAATTTATTATACAACTTTTTTGCTATTTTAAAATAGGATAGTAAGTTAATAAAATATCTGGGTCAAACGTTTCAGTTTTGACAATTTGAAAATTATAACTTTCATTAATATCATTAATTTCTCTAAAATCAAAGCAAGATAATGAACTGTTGTCTCCTGTAATTTTTGGGGCAATAAAGTGATATATTTTGTCTATATATTTTAATATACCCCCGCTTAAATGTCCTCCAGCCTCTACAAGAATACTTTTTATTCCTAATTCAAACGCTTTTTGCAAAATAAATTGCAAGTCTAATTTTTCATTTTCTACAGGTGTTTTAATAAAATTTATACCACCTTCAAACATATCAAGAGTTTCATTAAACAGGTATATTTCCCCTTCTTTATAAATAGGAGATTCAAGGTTTGTCCTTAATTTTCTGTCTAAAATAATTTTTTTTCTATGTGCCATTGTTGGATTGTCTGCAAGGATAGTTGATGAGGTTGTTAAAATTGCATCATATCTGTTCCTAATTTTTTTTACTTCTTCTCTTGCTTTTTCTGATGTAATCCATTTGGAAGAACCGCTTTTGGTTGCAATTTTCCCATCAAGTGTAGTTGCGGTTTTTATAGCAACAAAAACTTCATTTTTTGTCATATTTTTTATAAATATTTCATTTAATTGTTTGCATTCATCCTCTAAAACATTTTCAACTACTTCTATGCCAGCTTTTTTTAGTTTTCGAATTCCATTGCCTGCAACAAGAGGGTTTACATCTTGCATGCCTATTATAACTTTTTTCAGGCCTCTTTCTATTATCAAATCCGCGCATGGTGGAGTTTTACCATAATGTGAGCAGGGCTCAAGGTTGACTATTAATGTGCCGCCTTTTTCTTCTCCATTATGTAGTTTAAAAAGAGCATCACGTTCTGCATGATTTTCTCCATATTTGTGGTGATAGCCTGTTGAAATTTCATTTCCGTCTTTATCAAGAATAACGCACCCTACAAGAGGATTTGGCGAAGTTAAGCCTTCTCCTTGCTTCGCTAAATCTATGCATTTTTTCATAAATAAGTTATATTGCATGATTGTATTTTACTATAAAATTTAGTATATTTATATAATAAGAAAAGGAGAGAAATATGGATTTAAAGTATATTGGACATAGCGCTTTTGAAATAAAGCTAAAAGAAAATTCAATAATGATTGATCCTTATGTAAGTATCAATCCAAAATATGATTGGCATAATGCAAATATTACTGATATATTTTTGACTCATGCTCATGGAGATCACCTTGGTCAGGCAATTGAGATCGCAAAGGGAAAAGATGCTACAATTACTGCTATAGTTGAATTGGCTCAATATTGTAAAGAACAAGGTTGTAAGGTTAGAGCTATTAATTTTGGTGGCTGGATAAATTATGATTGGGGAAGAGCTGTTTTTGTACCAGCTTCTCATACAAGTAGTTTGCCAGACGGTAGATATGCCGGAGAACCTGCAGGAATTGTATTTGATGTTGAAAATGTAAGAATTTATCATGCAGGAGATACAGGTCTTACTTCTGAAATGAAAACTATAAAAGAATTGTATCGCCCAAATATTGCAATGCTTCCAATAGGAGGACATTACACAATGGATATAGAACATGCAGCAGTTGCCGCAGATTGGCTAGGTGCTCAAACGGTAATTCCAATGCATTATAATACTTTCCCTGAAATAAAGACTGATTTAGAAAAATTTGCAGCTCTTTTACAAATAAATAATTCTCGTTGTGTAGTATTGGATCCTGATAAAGTTTAATATCATTGAAACAAAAAAGGCTGAATTTTATAATTCAGCCTTTTTTGTTTATAAGGTATTTTTTATGTCTTTGTTATGCTTGTTTTTTGTTGTTACCGCCAAGAACTAATCCTGTAACAAGACCAACTGCTGCAGAGATAACTCCCCACATAAGAGCAGCTTTGCCTTTTCCTTCTTTAGGGAACAATTTTTTGATTTTTTCTAAAGAAGCTTTCATTTTGTCGTCTTTAATCAATTCTGCAATTTTGTTGTTCTTTTTAGTTTTTGCAGCTTCTACAGCATCATCAAATTCTTTTACGATTTTTTTAACTGAATCATCTGTAGATTCTCTAACCATTTTTTCTTTAACTGTGCGAATATTGTTTTCTGCAGTTTTTACAGCTTTAGCTTCATCTGTATCTTTTAAAGCTTCTTTTGCTGCTAATTTTGCATCATCAGATGCATCTGCAAATTTTGCAACTTTTTCGCCATCAGCTTTGCCTTCGTTTACTTTTTCTAAAAGTTTTTTGTCATAAGCTTCGTTTGCATCTTTTAAAGCTTTTTCTTCTGCTGAATCAGCAGCAAGCTTTTGTTCGTTTACTTTAGAATCGAAAGCTTCTTTTTTTGCTTTATCTGGAGCAAATTCTCCGTTTTCATCGTTTAATTTGTTGATTTCTTCTTTTACTTTATCAGCTTCTGTTTTAACTTCGTCATTTGCATCTTTAATTCTAGATTCAAAAGTATCCGGTTGCATTGCTAAAATTTGTTCTGTAGTAGGTCTTTCCCCGCCTACAAAATACCCTGCGCCAGCACCAACAACTCCTAAGCCAATTGTCGGGGCTGCAACAGATGATGAATTCTTTTTCTTAGGAGCTTCTGCAGCTGCTACTGAGCTTACTGAATTTACTGACATAATTTCTACCTTTCTTTTAAAATTACACACACACTTTATTATATCTATAATAACACTTGAGAAAATTTTTTTTTGCCTTTTAATGTAAAAATATTAAGAATTGTTAACAAAATTATGCTTTTTACTTATTGAAAAATTTATCTAATTGTTATATTTTCAATATATAGAGGCTTATATGGATATTTTATTTGTTATTGATAGACTTGAACTTAAATATTTTGAATTTAACAATCTTGTTACAAATTTTTGGCTTATTAGAGAATTGTTAAGAAATAATTTGAATGTTTATGTTACAACGATAGATTATTTGAGTATTGTATCCGGAGTTGCTTGTGCGCATTGTTTTAAGTCTTTTGAGAAAAATAATGATATTTTTTATGAAAAAAGTGAAAAATTAAAATCTATTGAAGATTTTAAACTTGTAATGTTTAGACCTGATCCTCCTGTTGATATTGATTATATAAATGCTACTTATGTATTTGATTTTGTTGATAGAAACAAAACTATGATTATTAATGATCCAAAAGCCATAAGAGATTTTAATGAAAAATTACATGCTTTAAAATTTATTGATTTGATGCCTGGAAACATTGTTACTTCATCAAAGGCTGACGTTATCAAATTTTTAGATGCGCATAAAGAAATTGTATTAAAACCACTTAATTGTTGCTTTGGTTCAGGCGTAATGACATTGAGAAAAGGTGATAAAAATACTGCCGTCATAATAAATACAATGACTCGTAGCGGAAAACAATTAATAATGGTGCAGGAATATATCCCACAAGCCCAATATGGAGATAAACGTGTTATGTTTTTGGGGGATGAAGTTTTGGATGTATGTGTTAGAAAACTTCCTTCAAATGATGATTTTAAATTTAATGAACATTGTGATTCTAATATTATAAAGGCTGAATTGTCTGATGTTGAAAGGAAAAATTTCATTCCTCTAGCAAGAGAATTAAATAAATTAGGTTTGCCAATGGTTGGACTTGATGTAATTGACGGAAAAATTATTGAAATTAATGTTACAAGTCCTTGCTATTTTATAAAAGAAATAAACAATCATTTTGGATGCAATTTAGAAAAGAAAATTGTTGATTTTATTCTTTCAAAGCTAACTGTACTTACAAAATAATAATGCGGAATTGATTAGATTCCGCAAAGAGATTTCATAGTATAGTTATTTTTCCCCCAAGATAAATAACCAATAATAAAAAAACGGAATAAAAAATATTTTGCTAATTTTGGGATTTCAAATTTACAATTTTTAAAATTTACTTCACTCTTGAGAATACTTCTGTGTTTACATCATCAAAAGTATTTGTGTTGAAATAAGCGCAAGATGCAACCATAGCAGCATTGTCAGTACAATATTTCATAGGTGGTGCAAATACTTTGTAACCTTCATTTTCCAAGTTAAAGATTTTTTTTCTTATTTCTGAATTTGCAGCAACCCCACCGGCTATTACAACTTGAGAGTAACCAGAATTTTGTAGGGCTGTTTTTAGTTTGTGTAGGAGTGTTGAAGATACGCATTCTTGAAAGCTTGCACAAATATCATTTACAGGTATATCTTTCCCGTCAAATGATTTTACGAGTCTCAATACTGCGGTTTTAAGACCGCTAAAGCTGAAATTATACCCATCAACTTTTGCTTCTGGAAGTTTGAATGCTTTTGGATTACCTTCTTGTGCAAGTTTGTCTAGTTTTGGACCTCCCGGGTAAGGCAAACCAATTAGTCTCGCAACTTTATCATATGCTTCTCCAACTGCATCATCAATAGTTTCTCCGAGTATGTTTTGTTCAGAATATGATTTAACATCAATAATTTGTGTATGACCGCCACTAACTAAAAGTGCCATAAACGGCGGCTTTAAATCGGTATCAAGATAATTTCCGCATAAGTGAGCATTGAGGTGATTTACACCGATAAAAGGTTTGTCATAAGTTAATGCAAGTGTTTTTGCAGCATTTAATCCAACTAAAAGACAGCCGATAAGGCCTGGACCAACAGTGCCTGCAAATGCTGTAATATCTTCTGGATTTATATTCGCATTTTCTTTAGCTTGTTTAAAGGCTTCATCTATTATTATGTTAATTGAATCAAGATGTTCCCTTGCTGCAATCTCAGGTATAACTCCCCCAAATTGAGCGTGAGTTTTAATTTGAGACGCAACCACATTTGCAATTACTGCTCTTCCGTTTTTGACAATTGCACAAGCTGTTTCATCACAACTTGATTCTATTGCCATTATATAATTATCATATCCGCTATCAGGGCCTATTTTTACAGGTTCTTTTGAAAATAATTTGTTTTTTATATTTTTCATAGTAATATTATTATATTACAAAGAGATTTTGAAACAAGTTCAAAGACTTATGTATCGGATTAAAAAATGAAATTTATAGACAAGTCGAAAATTAGGGTAGTATCAGGTCGCGGCGGTAACGGAATGGTTGCTTGGCGCAGAGAAAAATATGTTGATAAAGGCGGCCCTGCTGGTGGTGATGGTGGCAGAGGCGGAGATGTATATTTAGTTGCAGATGAAAATATGTCAACTTTGATGGATTTTAAGCACAAATCTGTATTTAAAGCTGAAGCCGGTGAAAATGGCGGAATTAAAAATATGAATGGTGCTTGTGCAAAAGATTTGTATATAAAAGTACCTGTTGGAACTGTTGTAAAAGATATTCAGTCAGGAAAAATTATTGCTGATATGACTGAAAACGGGCAAAAGGTTTTGGTTGCAAAAGGCGGCAGAGGCGGTCGTGGTAATGCAAGATTTGCGACAGCACAAAAAAGAGCTCCTCAGTTTTGTGAACCTGGAGAACCTTCTATTGAAAGAGAATTGTTCCTTGAATTGAAATTGATTGCTGATGTAGGACTTTTAGGAATGCCAAATGCAGGGAAATCAACTTTAATAAGTAGAATAAGTTCTGCAAAACCAAAAATTGCTGATTATCCTTTTACAACATTAATTCCAAATCTCGGAGTTGTAAAAAAACGTTCAGGTGATGGTTTTGTTGTCGCTGATATTCCAGGATTGATTGAGGGAGCGTCTGAAGGTGTAGGATTAGGACATGATTTTTTAAGACACGTTGAAAGATGTCGTTTCCTTGTCCATCTTGTGGATATAACAGCAGAAAATCCTGTTGAAAATTATAAAAAAATTAATGAAGAATTGACAAAATATTCTGAACATCTGGCAAATCTTTATCAAATTGTAGTTTTGAATAAAATTGATGCTGTTGATAGTGAAACAAAAGCAGAAATATATGAAGAATTTAAAAAATTCGGGAAAGATATATTTGAGATTTCTGCTGTAACCGGGGAAAATTTGACAGAATTAGTTGATTTTATTTCACAAAAAGTTGATGAAATTGAAAAAGTTGAATCTGATATAGTGGTAGAAGAAGATACCGGTGCGTATAATAATGATGACAGCAGTTTTGAGATATTTAAAGTTGCAAAAGATACATTTATTGTTCAGGGTGGAAAGATCTCTCGTCTTGCTTCTGTCACTGATGAAAGAAATTCAGAACAAGTTATAAGACTTCAAAATATCTTAAAAGGTATGGGTGTTTTTGATGAACTTGCTAAAAAAGGAATAAAAGACGGTGATACTGTAATAATAAATCATTTAGAATTTGCATTTTATTCGGATGAAATCTTTGGCTAAAAAATTCAAGGGGTGTGTATGACAGTTATAAATGAAAAATTTTCTATAAATACTCAAGGGTTTACTGATATTATTGATATAACTCAAAAAGTAAAAAATGCGGTTTATAGTCACTCATTGCAGTCAGCTGTTGTTCACGTTTATGTAGCAGGAAGTACTGTTTCCATTACAAATATTGAATTTGAACCTGGACTTCTTGTAGATTTACCTGAAGCTTTAGATAAAATTGCTCCATTAAATGCTGACTATCACCATGATGCAACATGGCACGATGGAAACGGATATTCTCATGTAAGAGCATCAATCGTTGGCAACAGTACTATGGTTCCTTTAATTGATGGCGCTTTACAGTTAGGTCAATGGCAGCAAATTGTTTTGATTGATTTTGATAATAAGGCTAGAACACGTACTGTTTATGTGCAAATTGTTTATTAGTATTTTTGTATAATTTTTATAAATACATATTAAAAAAGTCCCGAAAAATTTTTCGGGACTTTTTGTCGTTAATTCAATCTGAAATTAGTTTTTGCCAATTTCGTGAATTTTGATAAAGTTTGTGCCACCAACTAGC
>CALVGY010000036.1 GCA_944327215.1 Candidatus Gastranaerophilales bacterium
ACAAAAGAGAATCCTTTCATTATTTCTTTGAATTTCATTCCGGAACAATATAGAGAGAATCTTGTATTTGTGACAAATATGAAACGTTTTACATCTTTAAATGATTATTCCAGACCATTAGTTGTATCTTCCAATATTGAAGATATTCCAAAACAAGCATTAATACTTAACTATTCATCATATTTAAATGATTCAAAAATGTTTGATAATGTTGCATTAATGTTATTAAAGCTATTAATAAAAATAAACATAAAATCTGTATTCATAGCAGGTCTAGATGGTTTTAGTCCTATTGCGGCAGAAAATTATGTCTCAGAAAATTTAATAAACAATGCAAAAGTGAGTGAGTTTGATGAAAGAAATGATATTATGTCAGAAGAAATTTCCAAATTATCTGAAAAAATAGATATTAATTTTATCACACCTACTTTATATAAGATTAAACAGCTTATTTTATAACATTTCTTGCTGATAAGGGATATTTATATTAAAATCATAATAATAACAAAAGGAGAAATCATGCAGCAACAACCTATTAATTATTATATGCCTCAGGATGAATTAGATGAAGAATTAACAATTGATTTGAAAAAAATCTTTTTCGCATTGTGGAGTCGAAAATTTTTGATTGTTAAAACATTCACGCTTATTTTGGTTGTATTTATTGCATTGACTTTTATCTTGCCTAAAAAGTACAAGGTGGAATCAGATTTATATGTTAACAAAGCCAACAGTTCAAATATGATGGAAATAAACCCTTATGCTATTGAAGAACTTGGTAGTGCTGGCGGTGGCATGGCTGCTCTTATGGCTGGCGGTGGCGGAGCTTTGACAAATGAGCTTGAATTGATGCAATCTCCTCTTGTTATTGATAAAGTTATCAGAGAAAATAATCTCGTTTACAAGAAAAAGTATGGAATTTTCCCTAATAAAAAAGAAGGGGAATATATCTCTACTAAAGCATTCTTGGCGAAAAACATATCTTTTGAAAATAAGAAAGGAACCAATGTTATTACTATTGAGTATAAATCTAAAGACCCAGAACTTGCATATAATGTTGTAAATTCAATAATAAATAATTATGTGGAGCTTCACAAACAACTAAACAGCGAAAAATCAAAATCTGATAAACAGGTTATTGAACGCGAATATAACAGAGCTAAAAAGGCTTTAAACCAAAAGGTCAACACTGTGAGCGGACTTCCCGAGCAGGCTGCTGCGACTGCCGGAAATCTATCTGCCATGAGTGCATTTTCAAAATCTGCGCAACAAGCTATGGCAAATATAAAAGGGCAGATTGTTACAGGTCAAAAATCAAGAATTGCAGTGACCGAAGAAGCTGAAAAAGTTGCGGCTCTATCATCAAAACTTGAATGGGCAAAAATGGTTGATGAAATGTCTGATTCTTCAAAAGTTTTGGTGCTAAAAGAACCGCAAAAACTTAGAGATTTTGAATATTCTTCTCCAAAGTTATTGATAAACATTTTGTTAGGTATTGTATTTGGCTTTATTGCATCATTGTTTGCTGTGATTTGTGCGGAAAATATTGATAAAAAACTTACCTATTCAATGCTTGGTGATAATATTATTTATAATTTGGAAGATGATTTTTCTGATTTAAAATTATTTCTTTTAGCAAATCAAAATAAAAAAGTTTCGCTTGTTATGTTTGAAAATATTTCTCAGAATATTTTGGAACAATTTAAGGAATTTAAAAACATTAATTTTGTAAAGGCTGATATTACAAGCGATTTTGTTCAAAGTATAAGCAATTCTGATGAAACAGTTTTATTTTCATCTGTCGGAAAAACAAATGCTAAATTATACAAGCAGATAAAAACAATGCTTGCTGAAATGAAAAAGAATATTGCACTTGAGGTTTTGGTATAAAGATTTTTTATAAATATCTTTTACTTTCTTGACCTTCAACTCCTGCATAAAGTTCAACATATTGTTTTGCAGGGCTTGATTCAATTTTAGTTAGCAAAACTTCTTCTATTTGGAAAAATCCTACATCTCCGGACATCTCAATATCAATTCTTATAGGCTTGTTGTGGCCGTGATGAATTCCGATTCTATTTATTGCGTTTGCGGAATATTTATGGATATCTCCAACTCTTGGGGTTGTATTTATTGCCATAGGAATCCTTGCTCTGCCTTTGGTCATATCGCATCCGTCAGCGATCAGCAATATGCCGGCTTCTATTGAATGAATTTTTTTAGAGGACATATGCCCAACTATAGCTTCAATCGCAAGTGATTTTATAACGACTCTTTTATGCAGATTTTCAGGGAAAACGTGCATTAAAGTTCTTTCTATAATTGGTTGAGCTAAAAGAGCAGACATATCTTCATGGCCTTGTCTGCCTATCATCATTCCTAAATCGTGCATTAGACCAGAAAGAACAACAGCGCACATACTGTCTTCAAAAGTTCCGATTTCTTCTTTTTCAAGAGAAGTTTGGATGCCAGAATCTTTTAATAGGTTCAGCATTTTTATAGCATTTGCGGCGACTTGTCTCATATGAACAGGACCGTGATCGTTGTATCCTAATCTTTTTATAGAAACATTATTTGCATAATCCTGCATTTCTTGGAGCTCTTCATCTGCAAATAAATAATTTACAACTTTTGTACAATTTGGTAGATTTTCTAATCTTTTTAAAATTTTAGATTCTAATGATACTTCTTTGATTGATTTCATAACTTATTCCATACTTAGTATAACTTTATATTTATATAATACCCTAATAATATAAAATTGTACAAAAAATATATATTTAAATTACAATTAGGCAATTTTTATTTAAGAAAAAACTTAATCTTCAAAATATAAATATGCAGATATATCGTATGTTATAAACTATTCAAGGCTTGGGTATATAAGTAGAATTAAAAAAGATGGGCATAAAATAAAACATTTGAATTTGTTTGGCACTTGATATTTGAAAAATTCTTTTAGTTAAAATATTTATTAATAGAGCTTTGTATTATTGAAAAAAGTGTTAAAATTTAAGCATAGGTAAATATGACAGAAATAGAAATTTTAAAAGGTGATATAACAAAATTAAAAGTTGATGCAATAGTAAATGCTGCAAATAGAACTTTACTTGGTGGTGGCGGTGTAGATGGTGCAATTCATCGTGCTGCAGGGAAAGAATTACTTGCAGAATGCAGAACCCTAAACGGTTGCGAAACGGGACAATCCAAAATTACAAAAGGATATAACTTGCCTGCCAAATATGTAATCCATACGGTAGGCCCTGTTTGGTACGGTGGAAACAAAAACGAACCGGAACTTTTGAAATCCTGTTATACAACAGCACTAAATCTTGCAAAAGAAAATAACATCAAAACAATAGCATTTCCTGCAATATCCTGCGGAGTTTATCATTTTCCGATAGATAAAGCTTGCAAAATCGCATACGATGCAGTGAATGAATTTATAAACAAATACGATTGCTTTGAAAAGATTATATTTATAGATATTAATGACAAAATAATAGATACTAATAAAATGATTTTTAAATAAAATGAATTGGAAAGCTATTTTCCAATTTTATAATTTTTGTGATATATTTATATAACCAAATTTATTATTAAATCTGTGAAAGAGGTGTTATGAGAAAATTATTACCAATTTTATTGGCTATATTGATTTTTTCTGTAAATGCTCAAGCTTTTGCTATGAGCGTTGAAGAATCAGAATCCGAAGGTCTAAGAGATATGAGGGTACAACCAATGGAACCGACAGATGCCCCTAGATGGGTAGAATATGTTCCAACAAAGTACCATAACCCTAGAACGGATTTTAAAAGGGGCGCTGCAATTGGAGAATTAGCTACTGGAATTGTTCTTACGGATTTGTTATTAACTGCCCCAATAGGAATTCCTATGATTTGTCATTCAACGACAAAATTGAAAAATATAGGTTGGGCAGATAAAAAAAATAAATATTTTGAAGGCATTGAAGAAGCAAAGAATATACAAGATTCCAATGAAAGACAAGCGTATTATGATAAATTGCTGAAAAAATGTAAAATGACAGAAAAAAAACATGAAAAGCAATTAAAAAAGCTAGAAAAAGAAAATAAAAAAGCTAATGATGTCTAAATATAATTTTATTCAAACAGGAGACGCGGGAAGGCTTCTTAAATTTGCTCCACGCTCATGGAGTTTCGCCTAAAAAGCTTTGCTTTAGCAGGCTCAATCCATTCGCTATCCGGACTCGCTCTGATACGTCCGTACGCAAATTCGCCGAACCTCCAAACGTGTTCTCCACCAAACTCATTTGACCATAATAAAGGACATCACAAGCATGCCCTTTATTATGGTGGAGACGAGGGGAGTCGAAACAATGTCCAAAGATTTCTCCATTTTAACATATTGCATACTTATAGTATTGCTCTATATTTCACTTATATCAAGTGGTTTCAAGGTTTTCTTATCATTCTGACACACTTTATTTTATGTATAATAAAACTCGTCTATGAAAAATTATATTGAGTTGTAATATCTCCATTTGGTAATTGAAATATAATTTTCCCATTTATACTGTATACATTTGGGATACCTTTTTTACGATTATTTTCTTGAGCTTTTTTAATTGCTCTATTCCCTATTTTTAATAATTTTTCTGTCATTTTTGTCATAATGAAAAATCCTTTATAAATTCATTATACAAATTTTCATTTAATATTTCAACCGCTCTATTTTCAGATTGCGCAACTAAAATATATTCTGAAGAACCGTTATAAAATAAAAACCACTCATCTACTATTTCTTTATATATATTCCAAAAATTTTTCTTACTTCGATAAAAACGTCTTTCTATATCTTCTTTTGGAATATCATGCCCACCATTTAGTACTCTTACTTTTATTCGATTTTCACATAATATAGGATTATCTAAATATGAATATATTAAAGTAATTTTATATCCCAAAGCTTTTGCTTTTTCTATAGTTTTAATATGATTTTTACCAGATAAAGTTGTTTCTATTGCAAATGATTTATGATTATCTAATAATTTTGCCAATTTATCTAAAACAATTTTTCCTGCTCTAATTTTTACACTTTCTATATTTTCAGGACAAATCTCTTTAGCAATATCATCTGCATTTAAATATTCTAAATTTTCATATGGTAAAAATTCGCTTGCTAAAGTACTTTTCCCGCTACCATTAGCACCTGCAATTAAATATAAATTTTTATTTTTCATATGATTAGATTAGCACAAATATAAAATTATAAGCATAATAGGAAACAAGTATTTAAGAATAGATAAATTCTTTATTAGTATCATAAGTTTGTAATGTCCTTTTTCTCGGGAAAACAAAAGTCTAACAAATATCCAATTAGGTTAAAACATACACTACAAAAGTTTTTACAAAAGGACTCTTTTTAGTTGCCAAAAGAGAATTTGCGATTCCTTAACCCAAAATTCTCTAAATTCTCTATTTCAAAATTCTCTTAATTTTGTCATATCGCGCACAGTGCGCTCATTTGCATTATATAAAATAGCGCTAACCCTTGCTATAACTGGTAAAATTGGAGACGAGGGGAGTCGAACCCCTGTCCAAAATGGATCTTGATAAACTTCTACGAGTGTAGATATTAATTCTCTCGGATTATGCAGGGAATATCGTAACCTTTATTATAATCCAAAGTGTTTTTTGCGGAAACACTAACCTTTAACGGTTATCTTGATGCATCTACCGTCATCAATGCACTGCCGCTTGCATAATGGACCCATATCACCGGCAAGCTGGGCAATATGAGTAGCTACGAAAAGTGACTAAGCAGCTAAAGCATAAGCTCTAGAGAAGTCAGCTTTGATTACATTGTTGTTAGCATTTAATTTAGTTTGCTCGTTGATAACCGAGAACAGCTCTCGGACTCGCAATTTATCTCAACCGAACATCCTGTCAAATCCAAAACGTCCCCATATTTAATTTTTAATGTGCTATTTTTTATTATAAACTATTTTGTGTTTATTTCAAGATATTATTCTGTTATGTGAAATGAACATTTTGAACAGTGAGCTTTTGGGTGAAGCATTAAATTGTCTTCTAAATCATATAATCTTGCAATTCTTGTAACCAAAGGTGCACCGCAGCGTGGACATTTTAAGCCTCCTGCTCCATTTAAAATTAGTTCTTTTAAGCTATCAATTATTTCTTGCGAGATTGTGTAGGAAGAAAAATCTTTTTCTAATGCTTTTATTTCTTCTGGTAAGCATTTTAGTACTTTTGCGAGATTTTGTCTTACTGTGACAGGTAAAAAGAGTTCTTTCCCGGCTTCAATATCTTCAATTAAATTTAGAGGTAAATTGCACTCTTTTGCAAGTCCTTTTGGTGAAAAACCTATTTCATCTCTTTTATGTTGAATGAATTGTGCTAATGTTTTCATAATTTATATTATATACCTAAAACACCCTCTTTATTCAAGAGGGTGTTTTAGGTTTTATAATATATTTTTAATAATCAAAATCAAAATTATTTATACTAGAAGGAATTTTTTCAAGAATTACTCTTTGGGACCACATTTTACCTTTATCAAAGTCATAATAAGCTTTTTGTGGATTACCGTCTTCATCTAAATAAGGATTGCCATTTTCATCATATACGAATGTTCCGTACATAAATGTTCCAGGATTTTCACCTCTTAGATATTCACCTTGCCAAATTAAATCGTTATTGTTATCAAAAACGGATTTTGTATTATTGTTACCGTTTTTGTTGTTTGTGCGAATTTCATAACCTGCATAATTCCATTGCCATTCTTCAGGTTTTGTGTTTGAGTCAGAGCTATATCTTGTTAATTTAATACCTTTACCAGGGATATCCGAAACTTCTGTCCTTAACCAAGAAGTTTTTGGGTTTTGAGGATTTTCATAAAAATCTAAAACTTTGGTAACAAGAGAAAGTCTGTTTTTATTTGTTCCAACACTGTCCAAGTGAGTTTCATAATATTTATCATCGTATCTGTTATGAGCTTTGGATGCAACAAATGCTATATCATTATTTTGATCTTGAGGAACAGGTCCGTCAAGTTCTATTCCGATATTTAGTCCCTGTTTGATTAATGAATCTGCTAAGTGAAAAGGATATTCTTTTATGTACACAGGTTTGATAATTGTGTTGATTATTGTATCATGAATAATTGTCGTATCATTGTTATCGCATCCTCCGCCTATTGCCCAAGCATAAGCATTTGCGCTCGCTTCTGCATAAGATTCGGCTCTTTCACAGCTGGAAAGTGAACCTGCTGCACCAGATGTAGCCCCTAAAAGCATAAGACCATACATTATATTTCTTAGTGCTTTGGCTGAATCTTTAGATGTTGGACTTGGTTGTTTGTTAGAATAATCGTATTTAGGCTTTTCACCTTCATGCTTTTTGGCTCTTCCTTCAAAGTTTACGAAAGAAATATTATTTACAGCTTTTACATTCATAATGGTTATATACCTCCGATTTTCACACTATATTGTATGTATATAAACTAAAAACATATTTTTAGTTGCTACTTAAAGTTTACTAAAAACATGTTTTTAGTTAAATCCCTTATGGATATTGAGTTTTAACCTCTTTACAATCCGTAATATATTTTTTTTATTAATTATTTGTGAGCTTTTCTCTAACAAGAGTTTCAATTGTGTTTAAAATATCAGGATTTTCTGATAAGAAATCTCTTGCTTTGTCTCTGCCTTGTCCTAGTTTTTCATCGTTAAAGCTAAACCAAGATCCGGCTTTTTTTACAATATCCAGATTTACTGCTACGTCTAAGATATTACCAATTTTGCAAATACCTTTACCAAACATAATGTCAAATTCTGCTGTTCTGAAAGGCGGTGCTACTTTATTTTTAACCACTCTTACTCTAACGTGGTTTCCTACATCACCGTCTTCTCCTTTAACACCTTCAGTACGTTTAATTTCCATACGAACAGATGCGTAATATTTTAGGGCATTACCGCCGGTTGTGGTTTCAGGGTTACCATACATAACGCCGATTTTCATTCTAAGTTGGTTGATGAAAATAACTGTTGTGTTAGTTTTGCCGATGATACCTGTCAATTTTCTTAAAGCTTTACTCATCAACCTTGCTTGAAGTCCCATTTGTTGATCTTCCATAGATCCTTCAATTTCGGCTTTTGGAACAAGAGCGGCTACTGAGTCAACAACTACAACATCAACAGCACCGGAGCGAACCAACTCTTCTGTAATATCAAGAGCTTGTTCACCTGTATCTGGTTGAGATATTAACAAATCATCAATTTGAACGCCTAAATTTCTTGCATATTCTGGATCTAAAGCATGTTCTGCATCAACAAAAGCTGCAATTCCACCACGTTTTTGACATTCCGCAACAATATGTTGTGCCAAAGTGGTTTTACCTGAGCTTTCAGGTCCATAAATTTCAATAATACGACCTCTAGGAATTCCTCCTATTCCTAGTGCTACGTCAAGAGATAAAGCTCCTGTAGGTATAGCATCAACATTAACAGTCGGTTTATCGCCAAGTTTCATTATTGAGCCTTTACCGAAGTCTTTTTCAATTTTTTCTATTGCAAGTTTTAGAGCTTTACTTCTTTCATCGGTATTTAAAGTTTCGGTTTCTTTTTCTTTTACAGCCATTGTCTTTATTATCCTTTAATGATTTTTGTATGATAGATATTAGTCCCAAATATGTTTTTCTTTTTTCTTGTAGAAGCCTAAGCCTACCGGCTTAAATGTGTTAAGATCATTTTTCAGCTGATAAATTTCTTTGTTAAGATCAATAATTTTTTGTCTTAAAGTTTCATTATCAGTTTTGCATCTGATTAATTCAACGACGACTTCGTCCATTCCTTCAAGTTTTTCATCAATAACTTTAGAAATTCTATCGCTCAATTTATTTTCCATATCTCTTAATGAGTTGAGAATATTTAAAATAGCAGAAGGCTGTTTTGAAGCCACTTTTGCCGGAGGCATTGAAGCATTTTTCATTGCCTGAACTTTTCTCAAATTTTTTACTTCCTCATAAGAAAAATAAGTTTGTCCTTTGCTGTTTTTGCGGGGTAAAATTGACGCACGTTTGCAAAGTTCAACTATTTCTTTGTTATCTGTCTTTAAAATACTTCTCACTTCTTGTGGAGATAAAGTTTTACCCTTTAACTCTTGTTCTAATATCATCTTGTATCCCTCAAAATTTCTCCACTTATATTGTATTTTATATATAAAAAAAAGACAAATTTTTTAACAATGTTGTAACATCGCTTAATATAATTATTTAAGAATTTTTTATTTATTTACATACAGACAGGTATTTGGTTTTTGGTTTGAGAAATTTGATTTTATCAAGTCTGTTTTTTATAAATTTTGCATCGGAAGAAAACGGTTTGAGGGTTAAAAATTTTCTGTAATATCTTTTGGCATCTGTATGTTTGCCTAATTTGTCAAAACATACTCCTATTCCTGCATAGGCTTTATAATAATCAGGATTTAGTTTTAAGATTTGTCCTAAAACATTAATAGCTTCTTTGTATCTGTCAAGTTTCATTAATAGGGTTGACTTGTTCTCGTAGGCTTTAATAAATCTAGGGGTATTTTCAATTAGTTTTTGATAAATCATTAGTGCTAAATCATATTCTTCACAAAGTTCATGAGCTATTCCTAATTGTAAAATAGCATCAGGATTGTCAGGGTTAATTTGAATTGCACAAATGAGGTTTTTTATTGCCCCGCAAGGGATTCCTTCTAAAAGATGACATATTCCAAGTTCGTAAAATGCTTCAAAGTAGTCTTCTTTAAGCTCAGTTGCCACATCAAAATATTTTATGGCTTTTGAGTATTGTTTAAGGTGTTTAAAACAAATTCCGAGTCCGAAATAGCTTTCTGCATTATTTCTGTCTATTAAGATGGCATTTAAATAGTTTGCAGCAGCTTCTTTAAAAGAATTTTCAAGGCATAGTGCGTTGGCTTTTGAATAAAAGCTAATTGCGGCTGTGTTATCTTGTTTTTTTGTATTCGAACTCAATTTTTACCTTCCTTTGTTAATATCATAAATTTTTATGCGAATTTGGATAACATCCGTTTGATGTATAACTTTATCAATCATTGGATTTATTGTTGGAGTTGTGTTATAAAATTGTTATGAAAAAATATTTGGTATGGTTATTAATATTTTTTATCGGGCTGCCAGTTTTAGCTGATGAAGTATCATTGGGCAATGTTGAAGCACAAAAAATTGAGCTGCCAAAAACAAATGTTGATTCAAAAAAATCTTTGGTAGTAAATGATCAGCAAGTTATAGATGAACTTGTCAAGCTTCAGAAAGATAAAGATATTGAAGATATTGAAAACCTTTGGAAAGGTACGGTCGAAAATAATCAGGTAATAGGATTTGCGCTAAAAAAACTTGCAACTCCTGAAAGTCAAAGAAGGATTCATTCTTCTTTGATGGCAAAAACTCTTTCTGCAGTTGTTGCCGGAGCTTCCCTTGCTCCTTCTTTAATCGGAGCCGATTATATGCTCCAATCATCTGCTTTTGCTGCTGGTCGTTTGGCGCAAAATTTGATTAACAGAAAAAATATGCCGACAGAAATTCCTTTGACGGATACAGAACTTATTGAACTTGCAGGGCTTGTTGAAAGTTTGCAGGATAAAATTATTACAGCTTATTATAATTACAAGAGTTCTCTTTCACAGTTAAAAGAAACTCGTCAAAGGCTTTTGTTATATAACAAAAATTATGCAAAAGCACTTGATGAAGAAGATTTGATGGAAATAAGTATTTCATCAGCTCTATATGATAATATGCGTGTTGAAGAATTTTATTATATGGAAAATGCGAAAAAATATCACCTTGAACTTCAAAGGTTGGCAGGTAAAAAAGTTGTAGATAAATTGAATTTATATCAATTTAATTATAATTCTACATTAGTTGGCGAAAAGGCGGTGACAAAATGAAAAAGTTGTTAATTATTGCGCTTTTATTTTCGTTTGCACTGCCATCATTTGCGATAAAATACGAGGACATAAATCAGCCCAAACCTCCTGCATATAGAGCAGGGCTTTCTGAAGACCCTGAAAAAGAATATATGGAAGCAAAAGCTGAGGATAAAGTTCATCAGGAATATGTAAAAAAAGACGCTGAGCAATTTGATGTTAATGATTTAACTTATGCGGATTTGAGTATAAAACAGATTTCAAGAGAAGTTGCGGCAGATTTGGAACTTGATCAGGAAGATATGATAGGCGATTTATCAGTTTTATGGCAAGGGGCTGCAAGTCAAAGTGATACGATTAACTTTGCTCTTTATAAATTAGCAAACCCTGACGAGGACAAACCTGATGAAAAATCAGTAAAAAAAATTCTTACAAATATTGCGAGCATGTCAACACTTGTTGGCGCTGGAATGGGAAACCCTCTATTAGCAACAAGTTCTATTATTGGCGGTAATATTTTAGGGATTATGTCACAGGATACAAAGGCATTGAATTATAAATATACAAAAGTTACTGATGCTGATATGATTATTCTTGTCAGAAAAATCGAGGATCTTCAGCAAAAAACAGTTGATTTGTATTACAATTATATGACTGCTCGTAAGAAGCTCAAAATGCTTGAAAAAATATCAGAAGATAGAAAGAAAAATTATGAACTTTCTCAGGAAATGCCTCGTGAGGTTATCCTGATTACAGATGCATATTATCGTACAGCTCTTGATAATCAAATGAAGGCAACTTCTGATTATTATGCAAAACGTGCTGCTCTTGAACAATTTGTTGGCAATGATGTTTTCAAACAGTTTGAACAAGATTTGAAAAAAAGAGAAGAAAAAGATAAATGATTGTTGTTCCGTATGAAATAAAAACAGGTTATGAAAATATGCAAAAGGATGCTCAATTGCTGGATTTTGCAATTAAAAATAACCTAAAGGAGCCAATTTTTAGATTATACGGCTGGTCTCCGGCGTGTTTGTCTTTAGGGCGAAATCAAAAAAGTGAATTTTTAGATATAGATTTTTTGAAAAAACATAATATTGATGTAGTAAGGCGTTTGACAGGTGGGCGTGCGCTTTTGCATGATGATGAAATAACATATAGTTATGTGTGTCCCGCATCAAGTTTAAACCATGGTGAAAACGTTACAGATTCATACAAAGAAATATCTCAAATCTTTATTGAAAAGTTTAAAGAACTAGGTATAGAATTGGATTTTGGCGGCAAACCTGCAAGAGGACATTTTGATTATTGTATGCTTGTTTCAACCGGTGCAGATCTTTGTTGTGGTGACAAAAAACTTATAGGTTCTGCTCAGTTTAGAAAAGAAGGCTATATCTTGCAACATGGTTCAATTTTATACGATTACGATAAAGATTTACTTGAAAAAGTTTTTGGTGAACCTGTTAATACAAAATCTATTACCTGTATAAAAGAAATTAACCTGAAAATTACTAAAGAAGACATTATTAAACTATTTGTAAAGAAATATTAACTAATCTTTTTTTGTTTAAGCAATTTTTAAATCCAAAATTACTTTATATAAATACGGGGAATTAAAATTTAAGGGGATATTTAAAATGGCAGCAGATTATGGATTTATTTCACCACTTACAAATAGTTTTTTATCAAGCCCATTAACACCAATTTCACCTTGGGTTAATCCGTATGCAACTGTTCCATCTATACCTGTATTATCAGGTGATTTTCAATTAAATACCTTGGGGGCTGATAATACTGATTGGTATCAAGTCGGTAAGAATTATATGGCTCAAATGAATGCTATATATGCATTACAAGAAAGTGCTCAAGGCTTAGTATCCCTTGAATCTGAAGTTGCAAAAACAAAAGAGGCTGAAGGTTTAACAGAATCTCAAAAACAAAGATTACAAGAAATTTTAGATAAAATTGCAGAATTGAAAGCAAAAATTCAAAATGCTGGAAATAAATCAATAGATGAAAAACAAGCTTTAGTAAAAGAAATTGAGGCATTAAAAGCTGAAGCAGTTAATGTCGCTAAAGAAATTTCAAAAGAAATTCAAGATGCAGTATTAGCTGAAGAAGCTCATAATCCTGATGGAACAACTCCAAGTGGAACTGTTTCAGATAATACTGATAAACCGGTAGCTCAAGAATTGTCAAAAGAAGAAGAAAATCAAGCTCTTGAAATATGTCAATCAATTTATCAAGGCGCTATCGGAGTTGTAGGAACTGAATATGGATATATAATTAATGGCTATAATGGAATGCAAGGAACAAGTTCAATTACAAAAGACAATGTTACTGCTGTATTAAATAAATGGCAAGAACAATTTGCCGGCGGTTCTGGTGATGATAACGTAATTGAAACATTGTTTGCAGAAGAAATGTTATGGAACCCAAGTTTGAAAAAACGTGATGCTGATGGAAAAATTTCTAATCCAGAACATAACGTTGATATAATTTGGAACATTGTAAAATGTCTTGAAGAACGAGCAAAAGAACTTGGTGTTTATAACAGTTTAGTTGGCCAATTCGCAGTTGCATATGATGAATTAGATGATACTCGTATTAATCAAACAAAAGTTGAAGATGCAGTAATGGTTATCAACCAAAAAGTAACTCTTGCAGAAAATGCTAAAAAAGCAGAAGATGCAAAAGCAAAAGCTACAGAAGACAAGAAAAAAGCTGAAGCTGAGAAAAAAGCTAAAGCTGATGAAATTAAAGCTAAATCTGAAGCAGAAGTAAAATCAACATTTTTAGCTGATATGCGTGAAATTTGGAAAGATGATAAACTAGAACTTTCTGACAAAGTTCAATATAAAGATGGGAAATTCGTAATAAGAATTGAAGGCAGAGATTATTACGGAAAAGATTTCAATGAACTATGTGATAATATTGCAAAAGCAGGTTATGATCCTAAAGAATATGTTGTAAAAAAACAGCTTAAAGCTGCTGCGTAAGTATTAAATAAATTTTGTACATTAAATTAAAAGTAAATTAAGTGATTCCTCATAATGGTAAAAGGAAGCGGGAGCCTATTAAAAAAATAAGTAGGTTAGGTGAAAGTGAAGAAAAAGACCTTGGTAATATCTAAGGTCTTTATTTTTATATATAAACATAAGATGCAAAATCTTTTTAGTTATTGTATTTATCAAGATAAACTTTTGCAATATCTATGTCATTTTGTGTTGTAATTTTTATATTTTTATAGCTTCCATCAAGAATATATACAGTTTCTCCAAGTTCTTCCAGCATTCCTGCATCATCGGTAAAGTTTTGCCCGTATAATTTTTCATGAGCTTGTTTTATCAGTTTGTATTCAAAAGCTTGTGGTGTTTGAGTGTTATATAATTTTGAACGATCAATTGTTCTTATGATTTTGCCGTCGACAACTTCTTTTATTGTATCAATAGTTTTTGTTGCAACTGTTAGAGCTTTTTTATCCTTAACCATTTCAATTGCTCGATTGACGAGGTCTGTTGAAATCATTGGTCTTGCTCCGTCATGGATTAGAACATAATCACATTCACAAGCTTGCAACCCGTTGAATACAGATGCCTGACGGGATTGACCGCCTTCAATAATTTTTACTTTACTGCTGTTTTGAAAAATTCTGTTTAATTCTTCTATAATAGTTTTATTTGCACAGATTATTATTTCGTCAATGTCAGATGCTTCAAATGCTTCTACGGTATATTTTATAACTTCTTTCCCGTTAATTTTTTCAAGCAGTTTATTTTTGTTGCCGAAACGTGAAGATGTTCCGCCTGCAGGAATTATCGCATTAACTTTAAAGTGCATTTGTTTACTCCTTAAAATGATTAAATAAGCTGCTATCAGGTTCTGTGAATATTTGTCCGTCAATTTTGACTGCAGCCGAACCTTTTTCTACATATCCAATTATCGTATAATCAGAAATCTTTTGCAACAGATTCTCAGGAACCGCTGCAACAAGTTGGTAATCTTCCCCGCCGTATAATACTGTATGAATATCAACAGATTTGTCATGCGGAATTTTTTTTGTATCAATATTGATGATAACATTGCTAGCTTTCGCAATTTGAAAAAGAGCATCAGCAAGCCCATCAGATGTGTCCATCATTGCATAATTATCTTTAATATTTTCAGCAATTTGTTGTGAAAAATCCCTTTGTGCTTGCGGCATTAGATGAGCTTTTACAAATTTGTTTGTTATTTCATTTTGTGACAAACTTTTATCACAAAGAAGCATTGCAAGTCCTTTGGCGCTGTTTCCATGTTCGCCTGAAACTATTATTTTATAATCAGGTTTTGCATAACTTCTTGATGATATATTTCTATTTCTTGTATCCCCAATTGCTGTTGCAGAAATATAAATTTTGTCGCTACCTGTTATATCTCCGCCGACTATTTCAACATCTTTGGCAGCATCTTTGGCACCTTTGTAAAAGTTTTCAATAAAATCATTTGTAGTGTTACTTGGAAGGGATAGCGAAATCGTTAAATATTTAGGTTTTGCTCCGCTTGCACAAATATCACTGATATTAACCATTACAGTTTTGTAACCGAGTTGATAGGGGGTGATAAAATCTTTTTTAAAATGAATATCTTCAACAAGGCTGTCTTGGCTGATTACTATATTTAAATCTTTAAGATATGCACAATCATCTCCTATGTATGGAGAGTTTAAAGTTGATTTAATTATTTTTATAAATTCTCGTTCTTTCATTAGATATCATGGTCTATAAGTGATACAAATTCTTGCACTAAAGCTGCATTCCATTTTTTGCCTGCATCTTGTTTTATGATTTCCAAAGCTTGTTTTGGAGAAAGTTCTGATCTGTATGTTCTTGGTTCAGTTAGTGCAAAATATGCATCTACAATTAAAATTATTTGTGATGTCATTGGGATTTGTTCTTTTGCAATTTTAGAAGGGTAACCTGTTCCGTCCCAATTTTCGTGGTGGTGTTCAATAATCGGGAGTATATCTTGAATATAGCTTATCGGTTGGAGAATTTCTCTTGCTGCGATAATCGGATGTTCTTTTATGTGGTTGCGTTCTTCTTCTGTCAGTGGTGTCGTTTTTTGAAGAATTTCTTGAGGCAGCATAAGATTTCCAATATCATAAAGAAGCATTGCAATTTTTAATTTATCTATATCATCTTTTGGAAGATCAAAACGTTTTGCAAGACTAACCGCTAACAATACTTTAGATTTTACTGTTCCTTTATGGTGTAAAGGGTTATATGATTGGGTTAGCATATCTGCAACTGAGTATAGAACTTCTTTTGGAACTTCGTTTTGTGAATTTTTTAATTTGTTTTTAATTTCTTCTGTTATATCAGGATTTATCGGAACATTATGTCTTGATAAAATGTCTGTAAATGTGTTGATTGCAACTTCTTGCCAACTTGTTTCAGATATCGGTTTCGCAAGTGTAACACGGTTGCGGCCGTTTCTTTTTGAACTATACATTGCTTGATCGGTTAATTCAAGAATATCTTCAATGTTATCGGAATGTTCTAAAAATGTTGCAACACCTATACTTGCCGTTATATGTCCTATAGTATCAAGTTCTTCTTCTTCCAAGGCTTTTCGAATTCTTTCTGCCGCAACCATTGCGCCTTGAGATTCTACACCCGGCAAAATAACGTTGAATTCTTCCCCGCCCATTCTTGCAGCTGTATCAATTGCACGTGCATTTCCTTTTAAGACTTTTGCAACTGTTTTTATTGCTAAGTCTCCGTATGCGTGACCGTATTTATCGTTTATTTCTTTTAAATGGTCAAGGTCAAGACCTATTATACTAAAAGGTTGTTTTTGACGGAGTGCACGTTTTACTTCTTTTTTTAGATATTCTTCAAAATATCTTCTGTTATAAAGCCCTGTCAAGGAGTCTGTTACGGCTTGGGCTTTTACTTCTTCAAACAATCCTGCAATAGTTATTGCCATTTCAATTTGTTGTGCAAAAATTGTTAAAAAATCCGTTTCACCTTCTGTTAAATCTTTTCTGGATGAGAATACATCAAACCACCCAAAGATTGTATTACGGTTGTATAAAGGTACAGTGATTATAGATTTGCTCAAACTGCCGCGCATTACTTTGTTTATAATCTCATCAGATGTATCAGGAATAACAGATTTTAGTGTCCCGCTAATATCTGTAGTTTGCATAATTCCTTTGGATTCTGCACTTTTTGCGTAAACACTATTTTCATCATAGATAAGTCTTCTTGTTTGAATTGGGACTTTTATAATTTTATTAACTCTGTTAATAGAAGGGTCATCTGATTGAGCTAATACAGATAGATATACCCCTTTTTCATCTTCGCATTTTTTTATAATGTTGCAGTGAAGATATCCAAGTTCTCCTTGGATATTGTTTACAATAGTTTCTAAAACACTTTGCAACGGACGTGATGCATTCATCATATCCCAAATGTGCTGCAAGGTGAGCATTCTTTTATTTGCAATATTAAGTTCTCTTGTTCTTTCTTCTATTTCTTTTTCAAGTTGAATATTGCGTTCATAAACTTCCAGATAGTCTTGTTTATTGTGATAAATTGTGTTTTCGACTTCTGAAACTTTTCTGTAAATATCTTTTAAATTATCGAAAAAATTCATACGCTTATTATACACTATTGTTTCACGTTTTGTAATATTTTGTTAACAATATTTATAATTTCTTGAGGTTCAGGTTTTGTTCTGCAAAGCTTTGCATCCGCATTTGTTAACGGACAGAACCTTTTATGACAAGGAGCACAATTTAGATTTCCTCTGATTGAATAGTATTTTTCAGGATCTCCCAGCGGACCGTACATTGCAGGAGGTGT
>CALVGY010000037.1 GCA_944327215.1 Candidatus Gastranaerophilales bacterium
TACTAAAGATGGTTCTATTACATCTGTTCAAGCTATTTACGTTCCGGCAGATGACTTGACAGACCCGGCTCCTGCAACAACATTCTCTCACCTTGATGCATCAACCGTATTGTCAAGACAAATTGCATCTTTAGGTATTTATCCTGCTGTTGATCCGCTTGAATCAACATCCAGAGTTCTTGATCCGAATATCATCGGGGAAGAACATTACAATACAACAAGAAAAGTTTTGGAAATTCTTCAAAAATATAAAGAACTTCAAGATATCATTGCTATTTTGGGTATGGATGAACTTTCTGAAGAAGATAAAGAAACTGTTAACAGAGCAAGAAAAATTCAAAGATTCTTATCTCAACCATTCTTCGTTGCAGAACAATTCTCTGGCATACCAGGAAAATATGTAAAACTTGAAGATACAATCAGAGGCTTTAAAGAAATTATTGAAGGTAAACATGATGATTTACCGGAACAAGCTTTCTATATGGTAGGTACTATTGAAGAAGCTCTTGAAAAAGCCAAAACATTAAAGTAGAAGAATATAAATCAAGAGGACAAGCATAATTGTTATTATAATAATAAAAAGCTTGACTTCTTGATTTAATAACTTCAAAACCTATGAAAGGGTATTTATGCATTTAAAAATAATTACACAGGAAAGAGTTGTTTTTGACGAAGATGTGGATGAAGTTTATACCAAAACAACCGATGGTGAAATTGGTATCTTAAAGAATCACGTTCCGGTCATGGCTGCATTAGATATTGGAGTTACAAAAGCTGTAAAAAATAATGATTCAAAATATTTTACAACTATGGGCGGTGTTTTTCAATTCAAAGATGACGAAGCTCTTATATTAACATCAACTGCTGAAAGCGGAGAAGAAATAGATGTTACCCGTGCAAAAGATGCATTAAAAAGAGCTAAAGAAAGATTGGCAAACAGAGATGCTGAAATTGATGCGAAACGTGCTGAAGCAGCTCTTGCAAGAGCTATGGCGAGATTAAAAGCAACTTTAAATAATTAAAATTAAAAATAACATTATTATATTTTTATAAATGCCGTTTTAAAAAACGGCATTTATTTTTAGTAATAATTTTGAGAAACATAATGCTTGTTATATAATATACTTATGGAAAAAACGTTATACCAGATTTTTAAAACTTTTTTCAAAGTCGGAATTTTATTACTTGGAGGAGGATATGTTATATTGCCTCTTTTGCAAGCTGAACTTGTAGAAAAAAGAAACTGGATTGATGATAATGAGCTTTGCGAATATTATGCTCTTGGACAAAGCGTTCCGGGGATTATTGCAACTAATACTGCAATATTTGTAGGATACAAACTTAAAAAAACTGCCGGAGCAATTGCTGCAACAATAGGAATTACACTACCTGCTTTTATTTCAATCATTATTATTGCGAAAGTAATACAAGAAATTATCCAATTAGAATTTGTTCAAAGTATTTTTTGGGGAGTCGGAATTGGAGTTCTCATTTTGATTTTCTTAGCGATTAAAGAGATGTGGAAAAAGAGTATTGTTGATAAATTCACTTGCGCAATATTCTTTTTGGTGTTCACGCTATCCGCATGTTTCAAGGCTCCGCCTGCTGCACTTATTATTTTGTCAATATTTATCGGAATATGGATTGAGTACCAGAAAAAAATTGAACATGGAGAAAACGAAGAATGATATATTTTAAATTGTTTTTAGAATTTTTCCATATAGGTTTGTTTTCTTTTGGCGGCGGGTATGCAACATTACCATTCCTTTATCATATTGCAGATGTTCAAAAATGGTATACAACAAAAGAACTTACCGATATGATTGCGGTTTCATCAATTACTCCGGGGCCTGTTGGGGTTAATGTCGCAACTTTTGCAGGTTTCAAAACAGCAGGAATTTTAGGATCCTTAATTGCTACAACATCTGTTATATTGCCATCATTTATTATTGTAATAATTATTTCTAAAATATTAGAACAATTTAAGCATAACAAATACGTAAGATCTGTTATTTATACATTAAAGCCTGCCGGGTGCGGTTTGTTGGCGGCTGTTGGTGTTGATATGTTTATTAATAACATTAATATTCCGGGTATGATACTTCTTGCAGGATTATTTTTTGCAAGTTTAACGGAAAAAAGAGATCCGCTGTTTTATCTTGCCGTATCTGCTCTTGTTGGCTTAATTGCAGGATTTTTTAATTTGACTGGTTAAACATTCTATATTGTAATGCCTGCATAAGATGATTTTGACATATATTTTCAGAGCCATCCAAATCCGCAATTGTTCTTGCAAGTTTTAAAATTCTGTCATACCGTCTGCCGGAAAGTTGATACTTTATTGCAGCAAGCTTTAACATTTCCGCACTTGCTTTATCTATTTGGCAATATTTTTTTATTAATTTTGAATTTAGTTCAGAATTAGTTAAAATTCCATCATTCTTATAACGCTCAGATTGAATTTTTCGAGCTTTTACAACTCTTTTTCTTATATCTGCAGAAGATTCATTTGCTGATTCTGCATTCA
Source organism: Candidatus Gastranaerophilales bacterium (assembly GCA_944327215.1). GTDB lineage: Bacteria > Cyanobacteriota > Vampirovibrionia > Gastranaerophilales > Gastranaerophilaceae > Stercorousia. Next base: position 2,528 of record CALVGY010000037.1, read on the forward strand.
AAAGTTCTTCCGCCGTAAGCCTTGGAACTTCAACCTGCAAGTCTATTCTATCCAGCAAAGGCCCTGATATTCTTGATTTGTATCTTGAAATTTGAAATTCAGAACAGGTACATTGTTTTTCTTTATCCCCAAGATAACCACAGGGACAAGGATTCATTGCACCAAGCAGAATAAATTTTGCCGGATATTTTATAGAATGTTTTGCTCTTGAAATTACTATTTGCCCATCTTCAAGAGGCTGACGCAAAACTTCTAAAACATTTCTTGGGAATTCTGCCATTTCATCAAGAAACAAAACGCCTCTATGAGCAAGAGTAATTTCTCCCGGCTTAGGATTTGAACCGCCACCGATTATACCTGTTGCGGATGCTGTATGGTGAACAGCTCTATATGGTCGTTTTGTCATCAATGGTTCATCAGATGGTAAAAGACCTGATATACTATAAATTTTTGTCAATTCCAAAGCTTCTGACAATTCTAACGGAGGTAAAATCGATGCAAAGCATTTGGCCATCAAAGTTTTACCGGACCCGGGAGATCCTGTCATAAGCATATTATGTGCTCCTGCGGCTGCAATTTCTAATGCTCTTTTGGCTTTTTGCTGTCCTTTTACATCTTTAAAATCATATATATATTCTTGACTACTACCGTCATTTAGATATTTGTTAACATCAATCACCATAGGCTTTATTTGGGTATCCGAAAAATGATTAACAACATCTGCAAGTTTGTCTACACCTAAAATATTGACACCACCGGCTAAAGCTGCTTCCATGGCATTAATTTTCGGAACAAAGATATTTTTTATACCTGCACTTTTTAACCCTAAAATAAGTGGCAAAACACCCGTTACTCCTCGCAAAGAACCATCTAAAGAAAGCTCTCCGATAAAAGCATACTCTTTTACATTATCTTCCTCTAAAACTTCTTCCTCTATCAAAAGCCCAACAGCTATAGGCAAATCAAAATTTGATCCTTCCTTTTTTAAATCTGCAGGGGCTAAGTTTACAACGACTTTTTTAGCAGGAAAAGTAAAACCTGAATTTTTAATCGCTGAACGCACCCTATCTCGAGCTTCGTTTATAGAAGCATCAGGCAAACCAACAATTGAAAACCCTGGCAACCCGTTCAAAACATCTGTTTCTACAGACACCAAATAAGCATCTAACCCAATAACAGTAGCAGTAGTAACTTTATTTACCATAACCCAATACTAATATAAAACAGATTTTGAAACAAGTTCAAAATGACTAAAAGTTTTTTTATTGTATAATTAACTTATGAATATTTTAGCAATAAACTTTGGCGGAATCGGTGATGAAATATTTTTTCTGCCAACATTAATATCATTAAAAAAAGAATTTCCAAACTCCAAAATAACTCTTGCTCTTGAACCGAGAAGCAAAAGCGTTAAAGATTTGACTGATATAATCGACGATTTGTTCTTAATTGACATAAAAGGAAAAAACAAATATACAGAACTTTTAAAACTTGTATATCTAGCTCGTAAAGGGCACTTTGACATGGTTATATCATCAGGAGGAAACAAATTAATCAGTATCCTTTTGACACTAACAGGAATTAAAAAGAGATACGGCTATAATACAGGCAAATTAAGCAAAATTTTGTTAACAAAAACTGTTCCGCTAAATAAAAATCAATATGCCTGCTCAATGTATCACGATTTAATATCACCAATTACAAAATTTAACACAGAATTGCCTCAAATAAATGTACCTGCTCAGGAAAAAATTCCAAACTCCGTTTTAATTCATCCCGGAGTAAGCAAAATGAGCATTAATAAAGGTATGGTAAAAACTGTTACAGCAGATATTTGGGCACAAACCGTTGATTTATTGCTCGAAAAAGGTAAACACGTAATATTGGCAGGCGGACCTGATGATAAAGAAGTTATTGAAACCATCAGAACGAAGGCTAAAAATAAAAATTTTGAAGATTTATACGGAAAGACAAAAAGTTTGAAAGATCTTGCAATAATTATCGGAAAAGCTGAAAAGTTTATATGCTCAGATTCTGCTCCATTACACGTTGGAGTTGCGATGGGTACAAAAACTTTTGCAATTTTTGGCCCAACTGATGATAAAAAATTAATTCCACAATCAGAAAATGTCATAGCAATTAAAGCAAACGATAATTGTCCGATAAAGCCTTGCCTTTGGGAACACAGACAAACGACTTGCGAAACTCTTGATTGCTTAAAAATTACCGCTCAAGATATTGTTGAGAAAGTTCTTTAGAATACAAATCCTCAAAAATATTACGTAATTTATCTTTATCCTCAATTATTTTACGTAACTCATTCAAAGGCTCTGCATTTTTAGAATTTTCAAACCATAACTTCATATAACCTCCTTTTGCATATTTTTCAGCCATATGCTCTATTAAATGCTGCCAATGAATTTCTTTATCATCAGACGGAGTATTTTTCATAGAATATTGAATAGTACGTTTTATAATTTTTAGAGGAACTATATCTCTGTCTGCCTCTGCAACAATTTTGCCATAAATACTTCTTGGCGGATTTTTAGATGAAGCCCTATGATCTTCTACTGCCTCTTTCATTAATTTAATCTCATCTGGCGAAAACCATTGATTTAAGGCACAGTCAGCCCCTAAAATTTTACCGGAAGCTATATGATGAAATTCTCTGCCTTCACATAAACCCAAGTCATGATATGCAGCTATTACATAAGCATAATCAAGATTTACACCACATTGGGCAGCTAAATTTAAACTTTCATTAATAACTGTATGAACATGTTCTAAATTATGCCCTTTATCAAATTCTGCATATTTAGGAATAATCATAGTTTCAATATAATTTTTAAGATCTTTATTCATTATATCCCAACGCTCAATCCTGCACAAAGATTTATAGACTGGCCGGTTATACCTTTTGCATCCTCTGAAATCAAATATTTACAAAGTTTTGCAACTTCTTCAGGTTTTACAAATCTTTTCTGCGGTATTGTTTCAATTATTTCTTCCTTTGAAAATTCACTATCTTCAATAGATGACATCCCAAGTTCAGTTTCAACCCAACCTGGATTAATTGTGTTAACAGTAATATTGTACTCCGCAAGTTCCAATGCCAAAGCTTTTGTCAAACCAATAAGTCCTGCCTTTGATGATGAATAAATACTTGCATAAGCCTCTCCCATAACACCAGAAATTGATCCGATATTTATTATTCTGCCCCATCTTTTTTCTTTCATATTAGGAATAGCTTTTGATATAAGATATGCAGGAGCTATTAAATTTGTCTGATAAAGTCTTTGAATATCTGCTATATTCATAGTTTCCAAACCTGCGTAAATATATTCACCAGCATTATTGACAAGGACATCAATATTATTTTCTTCTATAAATTTTACTAAATCGTTAATATCTTTTGACAAATCACATACGCAAAAGCCTTTTAAATTACAAGCCGCAAGAGCCTGTTCATTTCTTCCTGTCACGAACACATCCCCAACAGTTTGAAGTTCATGCGCTATAGCATTCCCTATTCCTTTAGAAGCACCAGTTACCAATATATTCATTACTTATACTCCTTTAAAAAACTTTTTACTATATATGATGCCATAAATATTCCGGCACAACTTGCTACAAATGGAGTTGATGCAGGAGTAATTTTCGTAAATTCAATATTTTCACCGCTTTTAGTTGTTATTTTTTCAGTTGAAGATATCTTCTCTTTTACAAAAGGTTTTTCTCTGCTTGCGACAACGGCAACTCCGCTTTCAATCCCTCGTTTTTTCAATTGATAAATAATATTTGAAACAAACGGAGCATTCTTATTTTCAATCTCTGAAATATCTGAAATATAAAGTTTTGTCGGATCAATTCTATTTCCTGCACCCATAGAGGAAATTACAGGAATATTTTGTTTTACACAAGTTTCCAACAACTCAATTTTTGACCTCATTGTATCTATTGCATCCGCAACAAAATCGATATTTAAAAGATTTAAATCACCACTATAAAAATCATCTACAACATTCAATTTTATCTCAGGATTTATATCTTTTAATCTTGACTCAAAAAGTTCTGCCTTACTTTTCCCGACAGTTGAATGTAAAGCAACAAGCTGTCTATTTATATTTGTTTCAGATACAGTATCAAAATCAATAATGGTTAATTCGCCAACACCTGCTCTTGCAAGAGTTTCAGCGCAAAAGCCACCGACACCGCCAAGACCAAAAACGGCAACATGTTTTGACAAGAGAAGTTTTTGATTATCCTCTCCCCAATAAAGTTCATTACGGGAAAAGATTTCACTACCCTTCACTTTTAGCGCCTTTCTATTTTATTATTCCAAAACCAATAAGGAATGTACAAATTAAAAATATAGCTGAAACTATTCCTGTTAGCTTGTTCAAACCTTTTTCGGCACTCTTTTGAGAAGCAAAAACATGAGATGCACCGCCCATGCCTGCAATTCCATCGCCTTTCGGGGAATGCAATAATATCAATACTATTAATAACAAAGCTGAAATTATTTGTACAGCCCAAACTATATTAACTAACATTTATTTTTTCTCCTTGTTTTTTGAAATGAAATGAGCTCTTTTAGAGTTCAGCTTAATATTTTCAAAAGTATAAAGTCTTGCAGGTCGTTTAGAAGAAGATTTTGTATATTCGTTAAGTTCTATCAACCCTTGAGTAGAAAGAGCTTTCTTTCTGAAATTTCTTTTATCAAGCTTTTTACCCATAATCAATTCATAAGCTTTTTGCATTTCGGTAAGTGTAAATTTTTCATTTAAAAGCTGATAAGCTACAGGGCAAAGTTCTAATCTTTCACGAGTTCTTTTTAGAGAATACTCAATAATTTCTTTATGGTCAAATGCTAAAGGAGGAAGATCAGAAACTTTGTGCCAACCCAGTTCAGGGGTTTGAACAATTTTTATATCTTCAGCTCTAACAAGAGCAAAATAAGCACAAGTTATAACTCTGGCATTAGGGTGACGTAAAGGGTCTCCAAATGTATAAAGTTGTTCAAGATAAATATTATCTACGTTTGTACGTTCTTTCAATACTCTTAATGCCGCCTGATCAAGGTTTTCAGATAATCTTACATATCCTCCGGGGATTGCCCATTTATCTTTAAACGGTTCATTAGTTCGCTTGACCAAAAGAACATGAAGCGCGTTATTTTTTAAAGTCAATATAACGACGTCCACTGTAATTTCATGTGTTTTTGTTTCGTTAAAAATCATATTATCTCTACCCTTAGCTTAATAATATAATAAAAATATTATTTTTCATTAGTTAAGAGTAGATTTTTATTAACAAATTTTAACATGTTAAAAAATTTTTATCAAAAATCGTTTTACAAAATACTTTATATATATAAGGGGATAAAATTACACGGGGAAAAATGGGATTTCAATATTACATAAACAATAATATATTTATTGGCAGACCGTTTATTAATTTCGGCTTCAACCCATTTTGGGGAGGATGTAACGCGTTTAACTCCGGATTTTGCTTTGGGATGTTGACTTCATTATTCAATTTCCGTATGCCAGTGCCTACATTTCAATTTCAACCTTATTTCCCTCCAATTATGTCTGATTATAATTTCTATTCTATTAAACCACAGCAGCCAATTTTGCCTTCATATTCTCAATTGCCTGCTCAACAAAATATGTTCCCTTCACTTGTTTGGAAACCTAATTTAACATTACCGAAATTTGATTCAAATAATATTTTCAATTTTGATATAAATAGCACTTGTCTAAACTCTGATAATAATCAAAAGAAAACTGTTATTGCCAGATCTGAAATAGTAGATATGGTTTGTAAAAAAGCTGAAAAATACGGTGTAGACAAACGCCTCGTTCTTGCAATAATAGACAAAGAATCAAGTTTCAATCCTAATGCAACTTCTCAAGCCGGCGCAAAAGGGTTAATGCAGCTAATGCCTGGAACAGCATCATCTCTAGGAGTTACAAACCCTTATGATCCGGAACAAAACTTGGAAGGTGGCATTAAATATCTAAAACAAATGCTTGATAAATATAATGGGGATGTAAAACTTGCACTTGCGGCTTACAATGCAGGACCTGGAAACGTAGATAAATACAATGGGATACCACCTTTTAAAGAAACTCAAAACTATGTAAATGACATTTACAATAATTACAAAAATTATTCCGTTGCTTAAACAAACTAAATAATCCATTGATGTTCCAAAATGTTTCATGTATTCATGGAATATATTATAGATTTGAGGAAAGGTTCAAAAATGGATAATGGATATATTGAAAACGGATTTATTGTAGATGTTTCAAATACTAGCAAAACCTCTGAAATAATATATGAATTAAGCAGGATTTTAGATTTGCCTGATGCTCAAAGCAAAAAGGTTTGTTTAAAATTAGGCTCTGTTGACTTAACATCAGCAGAATTAACTAGCATCAAGGCTCTTGTAGAATCAATGAATTCTGAAATAGAATTTATCAGCACAAGTTCTACCGAAACAATCAAATCAGCAGAAGATTTAAATATCAAAGTTTCTTTTTTGGAGAATAAAGTTCCAACACCAGAATTTAACAACAACCAAGCAAAAGTGAACAATGAACTTGAAAAAGCTTTAGACAAAATCTTTGGAGATGATACGACTGAAATTAAAACATTTGCACAGGGTAAAGATATCAAAAAGCTAAAAGAAGAACTTACATCTCAAAACATTTTAACAGAAGGACCTGCAACAGAAAATATTGAAAAAATCGTAAACATCAAACCTGAAGCAATAACTCCTGAAAATCAAATGGAAACTATTAATAAATCTAGCATTGACAATGCTGAAGAAACACAAGATTCATCAGAAAACATTGAAAATGAATTAGAAAACTTCAATAACCAGCTTGAAAATGCAAACAAAATTGAAGGACTGGATTTAGAAGACGTTGATTTCAACCTTGATAATATAAGAAAATCATTAAGAGAAACAGAAAAACTTCCAACCCTATATATACAAAGAACACTTCGTTCAGGACAGAGCATAACCTCAGACGGTAATATCGTAATTATTGGAGATGCGAACCCAGGTTCAGAAATTATAGCCAAAGGTGATATTACAGTATGGGGAATTTTGGGAGGCATTGCTCACGCTGGTTCTGCAGGAAACCAATATGCAAGAATCAGAGCATTAAAAATGAACGCAATTCAATTAAGAATAGCTGATGTCTTTGCAAGACGTCCGGACAATATCAATATTCCATACATTCAAAAAACGGATACATTTGTACCGGAAGAAGCGTGCATAAGGAAAAAACAGATTATTATACATAAAATACATGAAGCATAAAAGGAGAAATAATGAGCGGTAGAGTTATCGTAATAACATCCGGAAAGGGTGGTGTTGGTAAGACTACTACTAATGCCAATATTGGTACAGCACTTGCAAAAGCTGGGAAAAAAGTAGTAATGATTGATACTGACTTAGGTTTAAGAAATTTAGATCTTTTACTTGGACTAGAAAACAGAATTGTATATACAATCGTAGACGTAGTAGAAGAACGCTGCAAATTAAAACAAGCATTAGTTAAAGATAAGAAAAATCCAAATCTTTGCTTACTTGCAGCAGCCCAAACAAGAGATAAATCAGCAGTAACTCAAGAACAACTTAAAGATATATGTGAACAACTTCAAAAGGATTTTGATTTTATTCTTGTAGACTGTCCTGCAGGTATTGAACAAGGATTTCAAAATGCAGTAGCAGGAGCATCAGAAGCGATTGTTGTAACAACCCCTGAAATGTCAGCAGTGCGTGACGCAGACAGAATCATAGGTTTGCTTGAAGCAAAAGAAGAAATTAAATCTTACAAACTTTTAATAAACAGAGTTCGCCCGAACCTTATCAAATCAAATGATATGATGAGCGTAGATGATGTTGTCGAAATTTTATCTGCAGATTTGATAGGTATAATCCCGGAAGATACAGGAATTATCACATCAACCAACAAAGGTGAACCTATTGTAAATGATGAGAAATCTCTAGCCGGAAAAGCTTACAACAATGTTGCAAGAAGAATCATCGGCGAAGATGTTCCGTTCTTAAATTTAGAAGAACCACAAGGCGTAATGGCTAAAATTAAAAAGTTCTTCTCCGGTTTAACAGGAAAGGAGAAGTAAGATGATTTTAGCAAATTTATATAACAAAGTTTTAGGCTTTTTCCGCCAAACAGAAAATGAAGCGGTAGAATCATCAAAAGATACAGCTTGCAATAGATTACGTGTTGTTCTGATGCAGGATAGAACCAATTTAACTCCTGAATTAATGGAACGTATGAGAGGCGAACTTGTCGAACTTCTATCTAAATACGTTGAAATGGACAAAGATGCACTTGAATTAAACCTTGAACAAGACGGCGATCAAGTTGCATTAATGCTTTCAATTCCTGTTATAAGAGCAAAAGACGAAGACGAAATAAAAGAAGCATTAGAAGCTGCTGAAGCAAAAGAATCAGAAGAAACTTCTGAAGAAGATGATACAAACGAAGAGGAATCCGAAGAAGAAACCGAAGATTCATCAGAAGATCATGAAAATGATTCAGAAGAAAATAGTAAAGAAACTTCTGAAAAAGAAGAAAATAACGAAAACAGCGATAAAAAATCTTCTTCAAAAAAAGAAGAAAAATAAAAAAATAAAAAATATTTAAATTAATTTAAAAAGGAAGGTTTTAAATATAAAAAAAGCCTTTCTTTTTTTTAATATTAAATTGATTTACAAATCTATACATTTTTTAAATATCCCTGTTGACAGCTAAATTTGTTTGTTTTACCATTGATATGCTTGGAATAATGTATTTACGCAAAATCCGAAATATTTGTAGAATAGCATTTACAAGCGGTGTATTACAATAAATAAAAGAAAAAGGAATGCAAATGGCAACCACACAAAGACAAAGAATCAGAGTTTGTTTGAAAGCATATGATCACAAATTAATTGACGTATCATCAGACAAAATCGTAGAAACAGCAAAAAGAACAGACGCTAAAGTAGCCGGACCTATTCCTTTACCTACAAAAAGACGTATATATTGCGTTTTGCGTTCACCACACGTAGATAAAAAATCTCGTGAACATTTCGAAATGAGAACACATAAACGTATTATTGATATATACGAACCTACTCAACAGACAGTTGAAGAATTGGGAAGATTGGATCTTCCAGCAGGTGTAGATATTGAAGTAAAACTTTAATATCCAGTCTGTTAAAGATTTGAAAATTAAATAAGCATTATGCATGTAATGTGAACTACAACCGGTAAGCTCAAAGAGTTATGCCGGGACAGCATAAAAGCTGTGAGGTGAGACTCCTCAAAATAGGTAAAGATTAGCAAGACGTAGCGCTCGCAAGAGAAAATGCAATCCCGAAACAGGGGCAGAATAATGTCTGCACCAAGTAGGGTGAGCAAGAAAGGTAGAATATGACACTAGGTGTAATAGGTAAAAAACTTGGAATGACACAAATCTTTGATGAACAAGGTTTGGCAATCCCCGTAACCGTAATTAAAGTTGATCCAATTGTTGTTACTCAAGTAAAAACAGTTGAAACTGACGGCTACAATGCAATTCAAGTAGGAACAATTGCAGCAAAAGAAAAACACTTAACAAAAGCTGAAATTGGTCACTTCAAGAAAAACAACTTGGAAAACTTCAGACACCTTCAAGAATTCAGAGTAGACAACCCATCTGATTATAAAGTAGGTGACAAAATTGAACTATCTGTATTAGATAACGTTGAAAAAGTAGACGTAACCGGCAAATCAATCGGTAAAGGTTTCCAAGGTACAGTAAAAAGATGGAATTTCTCAAGAGGACCTATGGGTCACGGTTCTAAAAACCACAGAGAACCAGGTTCAATTGGTGCAGGTACAACTCCATCACGTGTTATCAAAGGTAAAAGAATGGCTGGTAACATGGGTAATGAAAGAGTTACTATTACTAAATTGAAATTAGTTAAAGTTGATGCAGCTAACAACTTAGTACTAGTAAAAGGTTCAGTACCAGGCTGCGAAGGCAGATTAGTAACAATCGTTCCTACAAGAACAAAATGGAACTAAATTGAGAAGTGAAACTTCTGAATAAGTAATAATTTAAGCCGCTCTTACCATATAAAACGGGAAACCGAAAGGGGTAAGCGGAAAGCGAAGGAAAATAAAAAAAATGTCAAAAGAAATATTAAGTACAAACGGCGAAAAATTAGGCGAAATTACATTAAATGAAAATGTATTTGGTGTAGAACCTAATTTACATGTAATGCACTTAGCATTAAGAAGACAATTAAACAATGCACGTCAAGGTTCAGCTTGTGCAAAAACAAGAGCAGAAGTATCTGGCGGCGGCAAAAAACCTTGGAAACAAAAAGGTACAGGTAGAGCAAGAGCTGGTTCTCTTCGTTCTCCATTGTTTGCAGGCGGTGGCGTAATCTTTGGGCCAAAACCAAGAAGCTATGCATTCAATATGCCTCAAAAAGCAAGACAATTAGCTCTAAAATCAGCATTGTCAGCTAGAAGCGAACAAATGGTTGTAGTAAAAGATTTTTCTGCAATCACAGAACCAAAAACAAAATTAATGGTTAGTGCATTAAAATCATTAAACGTAACAGGTAAAGTATTAATCGTAGCAGATGTAAAAGCTGAAGAAAACAAAAATTTAGAATTATCAGCAAGAAACATCCCAAGCGTAAAAATAATTTTACCATCAAACCTTAATGTAAAAGATTTACTGGAAGCTGATTCTGTTGTAATTACCGAATCTGCTGTTAAAGATATAACAGAAAGGCTACAATAATGAGTAAAGCAAGAACAAATACAGAAAAATTATATGATGTAATCAAAAAACCTATCATAACTGAAAAATCAGTAGGTGCTACAACTCTTGGACAATATACTTTTGAGGTTGTAAAAGACGCAACAAAAATTGAAATTGCTCAAGCAGTAGAATTAGCTTTTCCTGGAAGAAAAGTAAAAAAAGTAAGAACAGTTTATATGCCATCTCACGAAAAAAGAATGGGATACAAATTCGGCAGAACTGATTCATCTAAAAAAGCCATCGTAACAATCGAAGGCGATCCGATTGAAGAATTAATCGGAGCTTAACTAAAAACATTTAGGGGCGGCGCGAGCGAGCTGAGGGCGAACGGCGACGCAAAAGCGGAGACGGTAGACCCGTTAAAAGCGAGCGAGCAAGAAAGGCACAAGTCCCGTAACAGTACAAAGCCAACTAAAGGAGAAAAATAAAATGGCAATTAGAAAAATAAATCCAACATCTCCAGGCCAAAGAGGGATGACAAAAAGTGATTATCAAGAAATCACTTGCACAACTCCTGAAAAATCATTGTTAAAATCATTGAAAAAAACAGCAGGAAGAAATAACACAGGTAGAATTACATGTCGTCACAAAGGCGGCGGTGTAAAAAGAACATACCGTATAATAGATTTCAAACGTGAAAAATTTGGCGTACCAGCAACAGTAAAAACTATTGAATACGATCCAAACAGAAACGTAAGAATTTCTTTAGTATATTATGCAGATGGTGAAAAGAGATATATCTTAACACCGGAAGGCTTAAACGTAGGCGACGTAATTGTATCAGGTCCAGAAGCTCTTGTACAAACAGGTAACGCTTTACCATTGGAATTAATTCCATTAGGTACAATCGTTCACAATATCGAATTAACACCTGGTCGTGGCGGCGTTATGGTTAGATCTGCAGGTAATGCAGCTCAAGTAATGGCTAAAGAAGGTAACTATGTAACAATTAAACTTCCATCATCAGAAATGAGAATGGTAAGAAAAGAATGTATGGCTACAATCGGTACATTAGGTAATGCAGAATTCAAAAACCTATCAATCGGTAAAGCCGGCAGAAAACGTTACTTAGGCATCAGACCAACAGTACGTGGTGTTACAATGAACCCTTGCGATCACCCACACGGTGGTGGTGAAGGAAAAACAGGACCAGGAGGACACCCAAAAACACCTTGGGGTAAACCAGCTCTTGGTTATAAGACAAGAAAACTTGGAAAAGCTTCTGATAAATTAATCGTTAGAAGAAGAAAAAAATAAGAAATAACTAATTAATAGGCAATGGGGCTACAAAGCCCCAGAGGCCTTGAACCAATAAGGAGAAAATATTAATGGCACGTTCATTAAAAAAAGGTCCATACGTAGAAGAAGCTCTACAAAATAAAATTACAAAAATGAATGCAAACTCTGAAAAGAAAGTAATTAAAACTTGGTCCAGAGCATCTATGATTGTACCTGACATGTTAGGACATACCATCGCTGTTCACAACGGGAAAACTCACGTTCCTGTATATGTAACAGAACAGATGATTGGTCACAAATTAGGCGAGTTTGCACCTACAAGACTATTTAAAGGTCACGCAGGTTCAGACAAAACAGCAAAACGTAAATAAGGCAAACCGAAATATCGGCATTGTCATCCCGAAAGTATTCGGGATCTCACAAAAGAGATAACTAAGAAAAATAAGGAAAATAACAATGGAAGCTAAAGCAAGACAAACAGATATTAAAATGACAGCCAGAAAACTTCGCAGAGTAATCAACGAAGTTAGAGGTAAATCTGTCGTTGAAGCTCAAGATATGTTGCGTTTTATGCCTTATTTTGCAGCAAGAGTTGTAGAAAAGAACTTGAAAGCAGCTGTTGCAAATGCACAGGAAAAATATGGCGTAGGTGCTGAATCATTAAAAGTTTCAGAAATCTTTGCAGACGAAAGCGTTACATACAAAAGAGCAAGAACAAGAGCGCAAGGTCGTATGTACAAAAGACTAAAACGCACTTCTCATTTGACTTTAAAAGTAAGTGACATCACTAAAAAGTAGTAGTAATAACAAAAGGTAAATAAAATGGGACAGAAAACACATCCAAAAGGATTTAGAATCGGTATAATTCAACCTTGGGTAAGCACATGGTTTGCTAAGGTAAAAGATTATGGCGAATTCGTTGCAGAAGATGCAAAAATCAGAAAATTTATTAAGAAAAAACTTTATACAGCAGGCATTTCAAAGATATTAATCTCAAGAAAAGCACAAAATACAACAGTAACTGTTGTAACTGCTAAACCTGGTATCGTTGTAGGCAGAGGCGGCCAAGGTATTGAAGATCTTAAAAAAGAAGTTTCAAAACACATTGGCAAACCTGTTGTAATTAACGTTGTAGAAGTTGCAAGAATTGATGCAGATGCACAACTTGTAGCAGAAGCAATTGCTCAACAACTTGAAAAACGTGTAGCTTTCAGACGTGCAATGAAACAAGCAATGCAACGTACAATGAGAGCTGGCGCTCAGGGTATTAAAGTTATGGTATCAGGCCGTTTAGGCGGAGCTGAAATCGCTCGTTCAGAATGGGCAAAAGAAGGAAGAATTCCTCTTCAAACATTAAGAGCAGATGTTGATTACGGTTTCACAGAAGCTGATACAATCATGGGTAAAATTGGTGTTAAAGTATGGATTTTCAAAGGTGATTTAATGCCTGGCGAAAAAGCAGATCAAAACATCAAAGCTAAAAGCGGCAAAGAAGGTTCTGAAAAAGGCGGAAGACGTCCAAGACGCAGAGCAATCGAAGCTGAATAGTAAAAGAAAATAAAGAAAATAAATGGAGTAAAATAAAAATGTTACAGCCTAAAAAAACTAAATACCGCAAAATGATGAAAGGCAGAATGAAAGGTACAGAAACCAGAGGAACAAAATTAGAATTTGGTGGATATGCACTTCAAGCTGTTGAACCGGGCTGGATTACCAGCAGACAAATCGAGGCTGCACGTCGTGCAATGACTCGTGAAATCAAACGTGGCGGTAACGTTTGGATTAAGATATTCCCGGATAAACCAATTACAGCAAAACCAGCAGAAACTCGTATGGGATCTGGTAAAGGTAATTTGGAATACTGGGTAGCAGTTGTTAAGCCAAACAGAATTCTATTTGAACTTGATTACTTCGACAGAAGTGTTGCAGTTCACGCTCTAGAATTGGCTGCTCAAAAACTGCCTATCAAAGTAAAAATAGTAGAAAAAGCTAAGTTAGAAGCGTAATACCGCAACAAACTAATAAGGAAAATAACAATGAAATTAAGTGAAATGCGCGAAAAAACAGTTGATGA
>CALVGY010000038.1 GCA_944327215.1 Candidatus Gastranaerophilales bacterium
AATGTTTTCAGACATAAACCCTCACAAAAAAATTATAATCTAAATAAACTATTAAAACAATAAAGTTTGAATAAATTTACAATTTAAAAGTAGCAGAAAAATTCAGTTGAGTTTTGTTCTCTCCTGTATCCATAAAGTATGTTTGTTTTGCTCCTGCTTCAAGCAGCATCCTATCTTTATCTTTTTTGCCGAAAGGATTTAGAGAAAATATTAATTCTGAAGAACGTCTGTTCCTTGTAATATCAGCGGATAATTTATTTTTTAAGGAGATATAACTATTTAGTTTTAACTCTGGAGTAACAGATATTGTATTATAATCTTTAGCGTATGTTGTATTTAATGATTTTTTGAAAGAAGAACTTACTGCAAATTTCTCTTTTTCGTATTTTGTAAATAATCCTGTTTCAGATTCCAACATTGCAATATTATCAATTTCATTGCCGTATAAAGCTCCAAAGGTAAAATCACCTTTAGTTGCCTGTGTGTTAATGGTTTTAGGTGCAATATTATATTCGCTGTTTGTATATTTGGATATTTGTTCCGCTTGTGAGTAGCTGCTAAAATCCAAATTTTGTGATGATGAAATTTTTTGTGGAACTTTTATATTTAAAACGAAGTTGTCATTGTCATCTTTTAAATATATTTCTTCAGCATCTTCGACGTATTGGGCGTAGCCTTTTAAGGTTGTTGCGCCTAATGTCGTGTTATCATTCAAATTTAGTTGAACTTCTTCATCTGTGTCAGTTGTTTGAGTTTTATTGTTTATTTTCTGCTCTTGGTTTTTTTTAGTATTAGTTTTAGTGGCAGTATTATTATTCGTTTGGGGCTGAGTATCGTCATCAGGAATTTCGTATATGAAAATGTTTGGCAAAGCTCCTGTCCCGCCAGATGTCGGCTCCATCCTTTTGTTGGCAGAATATACCGGGATTTGAATAATAGTTAATAAAAATAAAATTAGCCAAACCTTTTTCATATATACATTTTATCCTTAAACTGAACATAGTCAAATCCCTTAAAAAAAGTATTTAGCTTGAAATCAAATTTTGCTCGTGGTATCCTTTTTATGCTGATTTATAAATAAGAAAGAAGGAAAAAATGACAGAAGTTAGAGTCAGAATTGCTCCGTCACCAAGCGGAAATTTACACATCGGAACAGCAAGAACTGCATTATTCAACTATTTATTTGCTAAAAAAAATAACGGTAAATTTATTTTAAGAATAGAAGATACTGATGCTGAACGTACAAGTCAAGCATATATTGATAATATTTTTGACAGCTTGAAAGCTTTAGGTTTGAACTGGGATGAAGGTCCTGACGTTGGTGGACCTTATGGACCTTATACACAATCAGAAAGATTTGATATTTATCCAAAGTATGCTCAAATTCTTTTGGATAAAGGTTTTGCTTATGAATGCTATTGTACACCTGAAGAGCTTGAAGAAGAAAAGAAAGAAGCTGCTGAAAATAAAAAACCTTATGTTTATACTAAAAAATGTTTAAATTTAACTGAAGAAGAAAAAGCTAAGTTGAGAGCAGAAGGCAGAAAACCTGCTTTAAGATTCAATATTGAAAAGGCTCAAAAAGCTTTTCATGATTCATCAATTTTGAAATTTGATGATATGGTTAAAGGTGAATTACACGTTGATACAGACCTTTTAGGCGATTTCGTTATTATGAAATCTAACGGAACTCCTACATACAACTTTGCAGTTGTAATTGATGATATGTTGATGAAAATTTCTCACGTAATCAGAGGTGAAGACCATATTTCAAATACGTTCAAACAAATTTTGATATTTGAAGCTTTGGGTGCTGAAGTTCCAAAATTCGGTCACTTAGGAATGATTTTGGCTCCTGACAGAAGCAAATTGTCAAAACGCCATGGAGCAACTGCTGTTTCTGAATTTGTTGAAAAAGGTTATTTGACTGATGCTTTAATCAACTTTGTTGCATTATTGGGTTGGTCACCATCTGATGGACAAGAAATTAAGTCATTGGATGAAATCGCTCAGGATTTCAGAATTAATGAAATATCATCTTCAAATTCAATTTTTGAATATGATAAATTGAATTGGATGAACAGCCATTATATTAAAATGCTTTCTATTCCTGAATTGAAGGAAAAATTAAAACCTTATTTAACAAAATATAATTTGAATGAATTAACAGATGCTCAATATACACGTATGGTTGAAGTTACATACGAACCATTGACATTGTTATCAGATATAACAGATGCTGTACCATATTTCTTTGGTGAAGATGTTGAAATTGATGATAAAGCAAAAGAAACTTTGTCAACGGAAGTTTCTCAAGATGTTCTAAAAACATTTATGGAACAGGCTAAAGATTGGGAATGGACTGAAGAAAATCTTCATGAAAAATTAGAAGCTTTCAGAGCTTATTATAAAGAAAAAGGTGTAAAACCAAAAGTTACTATGTGGGCTATCAGAGCTGCTGTTACAGGTAGAACTTGCGGTGCTGATATGACTGCAATCCTTGCAATTATCGGTAAGGATAAAACATTCCACAGAGTAAAAGCTGCAATGAAGCAGACTGTTTAAAAAAGTAAACAGATAAAATATAACAAACCCTTTTTTAATAAAAAAAAGAGGGTTTGTTTTTTTATAAAAATTCAGAAAAATTTTTGTTTTTTAACAAATGTTTATATAAAAATAAAATAATTAAAGAAAAATTGTAATTTAGTCGTAATAAAAAAATATATGTATTGCTAATGGCTTATGGGGTTATATATGGTTGATATTTATATTAAATCAGATGAAATTAAAAAGTATATTTTTATGATTGTTTTATTTAATGCTGTATTCCCTCAAATTTTAGAACAGAGTGGGATGATGATTAATATTTTTGATCAGGATGGGAATAATAATATTCAGCGTTTGCCTTATGATAATTTTATAGAGATTTATGATCATTACGGATTAAATAGAATTGCTGAATAAATTTTGTGTTACAATTTTTCTATGGAAGAATTTAAGCATTATACGGTAATGAAGTATGAGGCTGTTGATGCACTTCAGTGTCAGCCAGGGAAAATTTATGTTGATTGTACTCTTGGCGGAGGAGGGCATTCAGAACTTATTTTACAGCGAATACAACCTGATGGACGCTTGATTGCATTTGACGTGGATGAGGATGCAATAAAAGCTTCTTCTGAACGTTTGAAAGATTACAAGAATTTAACAATTGTAAAAGATTCTTATGCAAATATTAAAAAAGTTTTACAAAACCTTGGAATTGAAAAAATTACTGGCGGTGTATTGTTTGATTTAGGCGCTTCTTACCATCAGTTTAATAAAGGCGAAAGAGGTTTTTCTTTCTCAAAAGAGGCTCCTTTAGATATGAGATTTAATCAGGATTCTGATTTTTCAGCTTATGATGTCGTGAATTCCTACAGTGAAGCGGATTTGGTTAGGATTTTTTCAGAATACGGCGAAGAAAGATTTTCCAAAAGAATTGCAAAAAAAATTGTTGAACAAAGAAAGTTGAAAAAGCTTGAAACAACAAAAGAATTGGCAGATTTGATCGTAAATTGCACTCCTTATATAAAATCTTCTATTCACCCTGCGACCCGCGTCTTTCAAGCGATTAGGATAGAAGTTAATCAAGAGTTAACAAATGTAAAAAATACTCTGAATGATGTGTTGGATTTGTTGGACTTTGGTGCTATAATAAGTGTAATAAGTTTTCATTCCTTAGAGGACAGGTTAGTGAAACACTTATTCAAATATCACTCCCAGAGGTGCCATTGCGATAAAAACCAAATGATTTGTAAATGTCCGCCTCCGATTTTAGAGTTGGTTAACAAAAAGCCTATAATCGCGAGTGATGAGGAGATAAAAATAAATCCTCCTTCAAGAAGTGCTAAGTTGAGAATAGCAAGATGCATAAGGCATTAGAGGGAGTAAGATAATTTAGTTGGGGTAGAAACTTGAACACAGCAAGAGTTAGAACAGTATCAAATCAATATGAAGGTTATTCAAATCATTCGTATGTAAATAATCCGATAACAGAAGAAAATCAAGTTATTGAAGGTTATTTCCAAAAGGAGATTTCTCAAAAAGCTATGGCTATTAGAAAAGTAAATAAAACTTTATGTGGATTATTAGGTATTGCAGTACTTGTTGCATTTGTTAGTTACTATTTTTCAATGTCAAATGAACTTGTATTGAATAAACTCAGCCGTCAGATTACTGCTCTTAATGATGAAAATGCTGAATTACAAAATCAATTAGATAGATTAAAATCATTTAATAATGTTGATAGCAAAATGATGCAATATAATATGCTTCAAAAAGCTGCAAAGGTTATAGAAGTTCAAGCTGTTGCTTCTCCTATGGCTGTTGATAATAAAACAGAAAAAACAGCATCATTTAATTGGGCTATTGGATATTAATTCCTATTTGTATTTTTATGATTTTTTGAAATTTGCCTATTATAAAATATTTAGGCTATTTTCTGTGATTTAATTTTATTTGTATATATACAAAAGTTTGAAATTTCCCATACTAAAGTATGAATTTTTGTAAAATTCATTAAAGTTTTTTTTAAGTTGTGCCGTATAAATTTATGAAGGCATGTATAGTAAGGAAAATTTTAATGAAAAAAGAAGAGAAAAATAATGGAGTTTCACTATTTTCCCAGTCTGAATATTTAATAGACAAGGATCCTATTGAAGAAATTTTTGCTCTTAATTTAGGAGATTTTATCGCAGAAAATCTTATTTCAGAAGATCTTGCAAGAAAAATTGCATCTAATGTAAAAGATAAAAAAGCAGGTTTAATAAATCAGTTAAAAGAATTGATTTCAATATATTCAATGCAAAACACTTTGTGCGTATTGAGTTTTGACAACAGTGAAAAACAAGCTATTTTTACATCAATTGCTCAGTCTGTAAAACAGATGTTAGAAGTTGAGGCATGCCATATTTATCTTGAAAAAGATGGAAAATTAGAAATTGTTGGAACTACTTCAAATGCTCCGGAACAATATGAAATTGATGAAAATTCTACTGTTGGCAGAGCATTTTTAAATAGAGAAACCGTTTTTGCAGATGTTATAGCTGTTCCAATGCATTGTAATATAAATTCTTTAGGTGTGATTGTAATTGAAAATAATTTAGAAAAAGAAATTAATGAACAATATATAGAACTTGTTGAAAGTATTGCAGTTCTTTTTGCAACATCAATTACTTTGCAAAAAACAATAGATGAAGCAAATAAACTTATAGCAGATGAGCATTCAACTGTTGGGGATTTGCAGCATATAAGAGCAGAATTGACAGCATTAATCGGCGATTTGTGTGATTATCAACAAAGCTTTGTCCAAAATATGGCAAATGCAGTTGATACAAAAGGCGGTTATAAAGTTTCGCATTCTCAAAATACTGCAAATTTAGCAAGACAAATTTGTAAGCAACTTGGCTTAAATGAAAAAACAACAGATTTAATATATTATGCTGGGTTATTGCAAAATATAGGAAAAATTGCATTACCTGAGAGCATGTTCACAACAACAGGTAAATTATCTGCAGAAGAATTAAAGAAAATTCAAGAGCATGCAAATGTTGGTGTTCATCTTTTGATGAATATAAATTTCTTATCAGAAGTTGTACCTTACATAACTTATCAAAAAGAAAGGTATGATGGAACAGGCGAACCTGAAGGTTTGAAAGGCCAATCAATACCTTTTGGCTCAAGAATAATAGCTGTATCAGACGCTTATTGTGCAATGACATCAGACAGACCATACAGAAAGGCAATGCCGGTTGATAAGGCTGTTTCGATTATGAAAGAAGAAGCTGGCAGCAAATGGGATCCTGTTGTTGTTAGTGCTTTAGCAAATATAGTAATAGGTTAAGCATCTTATTCATATATAAAAGAGCCGTCGGTTATATGGGCGGCTCTTCCAGTTTTTATTTAATAATACTAAAGGCTGTAATGTCTGCAATTGAAATATTTAGCCAGTCATATTTAAAGCAAACATAATCGTTGCAATCACATTTATCATCGTTGCAGGTGCAGTAGTCTGAAAGTCTGCATACCATAGCATTTTCTAATGTGATAAAATCGTCGTGGCATTCTTCACATCTTCCTTCAGGTTGAAAAAGATTCCCGTCTATTTTTAAATGTGATGTAAAAATAGTGATTTTATTTGATCCACTATCTTCAATGATTTTTCCTATTGATTTCATAAGATTTTTTGACATAAAATTTCTCCTTGTATTTTACTTAAAGGATTTTAAATAAAAAATTTTTATAAAAAATTCCCCTTTACGATAAATTTAAAAATTAAAGTTAATTTTTTTTAAAAAATACAAAAAAAAAATGTGTTTGTGTTACAATATATTCAAGGGAATTAGACTAATTTAAGGGGAGAATAATAATATATGGCAGATGGAATTACAGAAGTAAATAAAGATCAGCAGGCACAAGCTCAACCGCCTGAAAAAATTGAAGTCGTTGAACTTCCGGATAATGATGAAGCTATTGAAACAAAAACTTCTCAATCCTATGATGCCAGCAATATTCGTGTATTAGAGGGCTTGGAAGCAGTTAGGATGAGACCCGGTATGTATATAGGTTCAACTTCTCAAAGAGGTCTTCACCACTGTATCTATGAAATTGTTGATAACTCAATTGATGAATCATTAGCAGGTTTTTGTACAGATATTCACGTAACAATTAATAAAGATAACAGTGTTACTGTCGAAGATAATGGCCGTGGAATCCCTGTTGATATCAAACCGGGTACTAACAAATCCGCATTGGAAATCGTCCATACCGTATTGCACGCAGGCGGAAAATTCGGTGATGGCGGTTACAAAGTATCAGGAGGTTTGCACGGTGTTGGTGCATCTGTTGTAAACGCTCTTTCTGAAAAGTATATAGTAGAGGTTTCAAGACAGGGCTATTTATGGCGTCAGGAATATATGAGAGGTGAACCTGTTGCACCTGTTGAAAAAGTCGCTCAAACTGATAAAACAGGAACAAAAACAACTTTCTGGCCTGATCCTGAAATTTTTACAGAAACAACTGAAATTGATCGTGACGTAATTGCAAATAGATTACGTGAAATGGCTTTCTTAAATAAAGGATTAAAAATAATCTTTACAGACGCACATATAAATGAAACAGAAATTTTCCATTATGTAGGTGGTATTGCAAGTTATGTTGAATTTTTAAACCAAAACAAAAATGTTTTGCATGACAAACCTATTTATATAGATAAAGTTGTTGACGGTATGCAAATTGAAGTTGCTATGCAATATACTGATGCATACAGTGAAAGCGTTTTATCATTTGCAAATAACATCAATACTCATTCTGGCGGAACTCACTTAACAGGTTTCAGAAACTCTTTAACCCGTGTATTTAATGATTACGCAAGAAAAAATAATATTTTAAAAGATTCTGATCAGAATTTATCTGGAGAAGATGTTAGAGAAGGTTTGACAGCTATCGTAAGTGTCAAAATCCCTAACCCTGAATTTGAAGGTCAGACAAAAGAAAAATTAGGTAATGCAGAAGCTATGGGGGCCACTCAAGATGCAGTCCGTGATAAATTGCAAGAGTGGTTAGAATTCAACCCAAAGATTGCCAAAATAATTATTGAAAAAACTCTTCAGGCACAGCGTGCTCGTGAGGCAGCAAGAAAAGCAAGAGAATTGACAAGAAGAAAATCAGTTCTTGAAAATTCTACATTACCAGGAAAACTTGCTGATTGCTCAAATAGAGAACCTGAAAAATGCGAAATCTATATAGTTGAGGGTGATTCTGCCGGCGGTTCTGCAAAACAAGGCAGAAACAGAATGTTCCAAGCAATTTTGCCTTTGAGAGGTAAAATCTTGAATGTTGAAAAAGCAAGACTTGATAAAATTTATGGTAATAACGAAATTCAATCAATGGTTCAGGCTTTTGGTATTAATATTAGCAGAAACCCTGATGAAGTTGATATTGAAAAACTTCGTTATCATAAAATTATAATCATGACCGATGCCGATGTTGATGGTGCGCATATCAGAACTTTGTTATTAACATTCTTCTTTAGATATGCAAGACCTTTGATTGAAAACGGTTATGTTTATATCGCTCAGCCGCCTTTATTCAAGGTTACTCAAGGTAAAACATCTGAATATTTATATGATGAACATGCTTTGGATAAAATGCTTAAAGAACGCGGTATTAAAAATTTAAGTCTTTCTGACAAAACCAAATCAAGAGTAAAATCTGGAGATGATTTGTTAGAACTTATCAAAAATATGTCAGCGTTTTATAATTCATATAACAACCCTATTTTGAACTTGTATCCTGCTGTTGTGTTAAGAGGTTTGGTACGTTCAAATATTGAACCTGAATATTTTGAAGATCAGGCTAAGATGAATGAAGTTATTGAATACTTAAATCATTATCTTCAAGATCACGCTAAAAACTATAACATTCAGGAAGCTGCAAATTATGTATGTTCTTTGAAATATAATCCTGAAAATGCAAAATATGCAATTCAATTGAATTTGAATGAAGAAGAACACGTTTTAATAACTCAAAGTGTAATAAAAAGTTCAGAATATAAGAGGTTAAAAGCTGCTTATCCTTTAATCAGAGATTATTTGATTGAAGAAGAAGATACATTAATCCTTGAAACAGATACTGAACAATATGAAATAAATTCATTTGAAAAATTACAAAAATTTGTAGATGATAGAGGATCAAAAGGTTTACAGATACAGCGTTTCAAAGGTTGAGGTGAAATGATGCCTCAACAGCTATGGGAAACAACAATGGATCCTGCAACAAGAACATTATTAAAAGTTAATGTAGAAGATGCAATGTTATGTGATCAGTTGTTTGACATATTGATGGGTGATAAGGTCGATCCTAGACGAAACTTTATAGAAGCTAATGCTGTATATGCAACAAATATTGATACATAATAAAAAAGCTCTCTTATGAGAGCTTTTTTATTTGAAGAAAATTCTTGCTTGTTGTAATATTATTACATAAGTTGTAAGAAAGAGGGATTTAAAATGACAAAAAAAGAATTAATTTTTTTAGGACCGCCAGCTTGCGGTAAAGGGACACAAACAAATAGATTAGCAGAATATTTAAAATTTCCGCACGTTGATACAGGTTCTCTTTTAAGAGCTGAAATCAAAAATGAAACAGAAGCTGGAAAAGAAGCTAAAGCTTATATTGATAAAGGCCAATTAGTACCTGTAGAATTAGTTACAAGAATTATTAAAAACAGATTATCTCAAGATGATTGCAAAAACGGTTATATTTTGGACGGTTTCCCAAGAAGTGTAGAACAGGCACATCAACTAGAAAAAATGAATGCAGAAATTGATAACGGAATTGATACAAAATTTATTGCTGTATATTTTGATATTGATACAAGCATTCTTGTTGAAAGAATTGTAAACCGCCGTTCTTGCCCTGCTTGTGGTGAAATTTATAATCTGGAATTCAAACCGCCAAAAGTTGCAGGACATTGTGATAAAGATGGTGCAGAACTTACTCAACGTAAAGATGATACAAGAGAAGTAGCTCAATCAAGATTTGATACTTATAACAAAGAAACTGCTCCATTGATTGATTATTATACTAAAAAAGGTGTTTTGAAATCTATTGATGCAAACGGTACAATTGATGAAGTTTGGGAAAGATTATTAGAGGTAATAAAATGATTCATCGCAAATCAAGAGATGAAATTAAAAGAATGCGTCATGCTGGGCATATTGTAGCTCTTGTTCATCAAAAAATGAGAGAGGTTATCGAGCCCGGTATAAGTACAAAAGAACTGGATAGCATAGCTCATGATATTATCAGAAAGGAAAGAGCTGTTCCAACATTTTTGGGTTATCAAGGTTTCCCGGGGTCTATTTGTGCATCAATTAATGAACAGGTAGTCCATGGAATTCCTAACGAAAATGTTAAGGTAAAAGAAGGCGATATCATAAGTATAGATGTCGGCGCGACTTATGCAGGAATGGTTGGCGATGGTGCTTGGACTTATCCTGTAGGTAAAATTAGCGATGAATGTCAAAGATTGTTAAAAGTTACTGAGGAATCTTTGTATGCCGGCATTGCTCAAATGAAACCTGGGAATGTTTTAGATGATATTTCTGGTGCTGTTGAGGCTGTTGCAGTTAGAGAAAAACTTGGTATTGTTCGTCAATATGGCGGTCACGGTGTTGGACATGAAATGCATGAAGAACCGTTTTTGTTTAACTACAAAGTTGGTGATCATACATTAATTAAACAGGGTTATGCAATTGCGATTGAACCTATGTTAAATTTAGGCTGTGATGAAGTTGTAGTTGCAGATGATGAATGGACTGTAAGCACTGCAGATAAAAAACCTTCAGCACACTTTGAACATACTGTACTTGCAACTGATGATGGACCATTGATTATTACTCAGTTAATGTCATAAGGAAATATAATGAATTATTATATAGGTCTTTCACTTGCTGCATCATCAAGTTTAGATAGTTGTGTAGCTATAATAGATGATTTTAATAATTTGATCTACATAGACAAGTTATATACAATGAATGATGTTATGCACTTCTTTGATAATTATTCGTCTTTGAAGTATTCAAAAATTTGTGTATCTCTTGTCTGGGATCGAACAATGTTAAATGGCAAATGGCGAATTTTGGGAAAGCAGTATCAGCTTGTTTCTACAAATCCTTTGATGCCAAATCGTGACGGGTGGACCCAAAGATATTCTTCACGCGGTTGTGAATATTTTAAATCTTTGGTTGAAAAAGGAATTGATATCAATCGTTTTGAAATATATTTAACACGTCAGAGTATGAATTTGAATTCTTGCTACAAGGAACGTTCACCTGCTGATTGTAAATATTTGCAGCAAATGCTTCGAATAGAATATGGGCTTGATTTGCCTTCAAATATGATGCCAATGTCTCAGTTGGAAGCTATTTTGGGCGCAATATTAGCGCGTGAAAATACTAAAAATCCTGAGAATATTAAAAAGATTTCTACATTTAAAGATTTTGATGTAATTGATTTTCAAAAGCAGCCAGAACAACTATTCCTTGCTTGTCATTAAACTGAATGCAAGTCCTATAGCTGCACCTATACCTACGCCCCATTTGAATTTGTTCCATTTCAAGGATTTGTAGGCTTCTGCGCAATTATTGTCCATTAAGTGCTGGTTCTGTTTAAAGTTTTTAAAATTATCATGAAAGAATTGTTTAAAATTTTTTACAGAATTTGGATCTGAAACTTTTTTATCAATATCAATGCATTTTTGTGTAATTGCTTGAAAGTTTGGTGTCACTCCCATTTCTTGCAAGGTCATTTTGCTTTCGCTGGATAAAGAATTTTTTTCAATTTCTTTTGCAGCTTGAACAAGTGATGCGATTTGAGAGTTTGCCTCATTTTTTGTAACTTTAAAGGCCTTATTTACAAATTCATCTTTTGTAACCGGCAGATAATATGCTGTCATACCCAAAAGCCCGCCAAATATTGTTGAGCCGATTTTTCGTTTTTTTGAAGCTGCTGGAGATATATAAATCATATTAGGATCAAATTGAGGAGTGTTTACAGACATAAGTTTTCCTTTTTTTGTAATAAAACCTGTAAAAAATATTTTTGCTAGTAGTCTGTAAATTTAATATTATTTTTTATTGAATTATAGATTCCAACAACTTCTTTATGAATATCTTCAATAGATTTTGTTGCATCAAGAACCTTAATTCTTTGAGGTTCTTGTTTGGCGAGTTCCAGATATCCCTTTCTTACGCGGTTGTGAAATTCTATACCGGCACTTTCCATTCTATCTTTTTCTGATCCTACACGTTTCATAGAGGTTTCAACATCTATATCAAAAACAAATGTTAGATCTGGTTTTTTCCCATTTGTTGCGATGTTGTTTAACATATTTATTCTTTCTATATCCAACCCTCTGCCGTAACCTTGGTATGCTACAGTGGAATCTATATGTCTGTCGCATAAAACAATTTTTCCAGCTTCTACTGCAGGCTTTACGATAATATCAATGTTTTGTGCACGGTCAGCAAGAAATAAAAAGGATTCACATCTGTCAGAGACAGGCCCTTCATAATTTAGCAAAATCTCTCTTACTTTTTCTCCTAATCCTTTCCCTCCGGGTTCTCGTGTAATGACTGTAGGGATAGAGTTTTTTTCAAGATATTCAGCTAGTAATTTCATTTGAGTAGTTTTTCCGCAGCCGTCAGCTCCTTCAAATGTTATAAACAAACCTTTTTTCATAATAACCTCACTGGTTTTAGTATAGCAAAAAATAATACTAAAGTATATGTCTATATTTGTGTTTTTATAAATATTATGCTAATATTGCCAAAGAGGAGAGTTTTTATGAATCTTAAAATATCTGAATTAAAGAATAATATAGAGTTTGTTTATAAAAGAAATCCTGATACTCCAAGGGTCGCATTTTATTTAAATTTTTCGCTAAATAATCCAGTTCCAAATCCTGGTGTTTATTCTCTTATGGTGAGATTATTTATGCAAGGGACCAAAAAATATAATGCACAACAGTTATCAGAAATTCTTGACAAGTACGCAATCGAATTTACTGCTGAAATGAAGCTTGATTATGTTAAATTCAAGTTTGTGTGTTTAAATGAAGATTTTGAACGCGCTCTTGATATATTCAGTGATATTGTAAAAAATACTACATTTGAAGAGTTTGAAAAAGAACGAATAAAACTTGAAGGTGAAATTATTGCAGAACTTGATTCTCCTCGTGCAAAAATTATTGACAGCTATTATAAAAATATTTATGAAGGGCATAATTATGGGTTTACAAATACTGTTATATTAGAAAATCTTAAAAATCTAAAAAAACAAGATGTAATTGACGCTTATGCTGCTATTGTTCAAAATAGCAAAAAGGTTGCTGCATTTGTTGGTGATTTGGATTTTGATAAAGTTAAATCAGCTATTGATGAAAAATTTGGTGATATTGCTCCTTCAATTAAAGAACTTCCTAATTTGAAAAAACCTGTTCTTGCAAAAACAAAAGAAGTTGAAGTTATTCAACAGGATTTAAATCAGGCTCATATTTTAAAAGGTTGGATTGTTGATTCTGCTGATAGTGAAGATTATGCAGCAATTTCCCTTTTAAATATAATTTTAGGCGCAAGCGGGTTATCTTCAAGATTGTTCTTGGAACTTCGCGATAAAAAAGGGCTTGCTTATGTTGTAAGAAGTGCTTATGATGTAGCAAGGTTGTCTGCTAATTTTTCAATATATATAGCAACAGAACCAAAAAATATTGAAGTGTCATTAAAAGGTTTTGCAGAAGAAATTGAGAAGATAAAAAATATTCCGGTAACTGAGGAAGAGCTTGAAAATGCGAAAAATAATTTGTTTGGGAAATGGGCTTTCATTAGTGAAACAAATTCTCAACAAGCTAACTGGCTTGCTCATTACGGTATAATGGGATTTGGATTTGATTTTCACTCAAAAGCTGTTGAAAAAGTTAAAAAAGTTACTGTTAAAGATATTCAAGATTGTGCAAATAAGTATTTTAATGATACTTATGTTTTGTCTGTCTTAAAGCCTTAATCTACTTAGACAATGTGCGTCTTAAAAATATGTTTCATAATATTTTTGAGGCGTTTTATGAGATACCTTTATATAATATTTTTAGTTTTTATAATGGTATTTTGTACCGGTATTTCTGATTTTGAAAAGAATTATTTATCAGTATCTTATCAACCTAAAACGGATAAGCTTGAAACTATTTTCAAAGAAGCTTTACCATTAAAAGATGGAATTGTTTTTACAAAAGTCCCAAGAGGGCTTATTGTCAGCATTGATGAGAGGTATTTTTTCAATGACGGTGAGGCTCGTATAAAAGAAAGTTCTTTGTGTATTCTTGATAGAATAATTATTCTTTTGCACGAACTTTCAAATTATTGCGTGGTCGAAGATCATACGCAGGATAATAATTTGGAAGGAACAATTTATAACAATGATTGTGAAATATCTCTTGTCCGTTCGACAAATATTGTTCAATATATGATTAAGTATGGAAAAGTAAAGCCTGACAGGTTGTTTGCTCTTGGCTATGGACAATATATGCCTTTTCGCGGAAATGTAAAATCTTATGATTCTAATAATGGAGTTCCAACAGGCATGGCTGCTTCTAATTATTTGAAAAACAGAATGAATAAACGAATTGATTTTGTTATATTGGAATATGAAGCTAGGCGATAATACTTTTTTGAAGTCTGGTCGTTCTGTTTTCGCTGAGAATGTTTTTAAGTTTCATAATTGCCTGAGCATGCAGTTGGCAAACTCTTGATTCCGACATGCCGATAGTTTCGCCGATTTCTTTTAGTGTCATGTTTTCTTGATAGTATAGAACCATTATGATACGTTCACGTTCAGGAAGTCTTTGTAGTGCTTTTTCTAGTTCTTGTTTTACGTTCTTTTCTTCGGCTTGTTCTTGAGGATTTAGTTTATTGGTGTCTTCTATTGTATCTATAATTTCAATGCTGTCGTCTGAGGAACCTTTTTTATCATAAAGTGAAGTCATTGTTGTATCTTCCGATAAGATTTGTGTCACTTTATCAGGTTCCATGTCAAGATAGTGTGCTACTTCAACTGTTGTTGGCATTCTGCCAAGTTCTTGTTTTAAGTTCTCTTGGGCATTTTTTATATCTTTAATTTTCTTTCTTAAACTTCTTGGTAAAAAGTCTTGAGATCGGATTTTGTCAAGAATTGCTCCTCTTATTCTGATAAGTGCATAAGTTTCAAAGCGCGTATTTTTCTGAGGAGAATATCTTTCTATAGCATTAATTAAGCCTTCAACGCCATAGCCTGCTATATCTTCAATTGATATTGTAGAAGGTAGTGTTACTTTTACGCGGCCTACAACGTATCTTATCAGGTAAATATATTGAACAATTAATGTATCACGTGCGGCTTTGTTTGTTTTGTCTTTGAGGTATTCTGCCCATATAGCTTCAAGCTCATCTTCCGCAAGTCTTTTTATGTTATTGTATGATGTAAAATCGAAATTTTGACTCATTAAAATTCCCAAATATTGTTCAAATAGTTTACATATCTATTCTATACTATAAGGAATTTACAACATCATTTAAAAAGAGGAAATGTTTCGAATTTTCTAAAGATTGTGTATTAGCAGAATATACACAATCTTTAAATTTTTATTGTCCGTTTTTATCGTCTTCTTTTTCTGATTTGTCAGGTTCTTCTTCTGACTTTATAATTTCAAGTCTGGTAATCCTTGCACCGTCAACTTCTTTTACGATAAACGTTAAATTATGGAGTTTAACTGTGTCATTAACTTCTGCAAGACGTCCAAGCTGTTTGACTACAAGTCCGCCTATTGTATCAATGTCTTCGTCATCAATATCTTTTTCATCAATGTTAAAAAATTCTGCGAATTCATCTAATCTTGTAATTGCGTTTGCAAGATAAGTGTTAGGTGCAATTTCTTTTATTTCGCTTTCTTCTTCTTCACCTTCATCAAATTCATCTTGTACATCGCCGAATATTTCTTCGATTACGTCTTCAAGTGTTACAAGCCCTGAAGTTCCGCCAAATTCATCAACAACAATTGCCATTTGACCTTTACGCTTTTTGAATTCTAAAACAAGGTTATCCATTGTAATTGTTTCAGGAACAAGTAGTACTTCTCTTAATATTTTTGATATAGGACAAACTTCATCTTTTATTGACAGTGAGTATAGGTCTTTAACATGAACTAAACCTATAATATGGTCTATATCTTCTTCATAAACAGGGTATCTTGTATATTGGTTTTCTGCAGCCAATTTATTAAGTTCTTCCATAGACATGTCAACCGGTATACAAACCATGTCAGTTCTTGGAACCATAACTTGTTTTGCTGTTAAATCAGAAAATTTAAAAACATTATGAAGCATGTCTTTTTCTGTTTCGTTCAAAACTCCACCATCATAGCTAGCATTAACGAGCATGTCAAGTTCTTCTGTTGAATGTACTAGCGAACCTTTATGAGAATGAGGGATATTAAGCGCTTTTAAAACTAAATTTCCAAACCCATTTAATAACCATATAAAAGGATTGAAAATGAAAGTTAAATACTGCATAGGTCTTGCAACCCAAAGAGCTGTTTTTTCAGTGTATTCAAGGGCAATAGATTTTGGAATGAGTTCTCCAATTACAACGTGGAAAAATGTGATTAGAGCAAAAGCTATAGAAACAGACATTGTGTGTGTTGCTATATTTTTGCTTATTCCTGGCAGGAAGACAAAAAGCGGTTCAATTATATGAGCAAGAGTTCCTTCCCCAACCCAACCTAAACCGATACTTGAGATTGTAACCCCAAGTTGTACAGCTGCAATAAATTTATCCAAATCTTTTAGTGCTTCCATCGCAATTTTTGCATTAAAATTGCCTTCGTTAACAAGTTGTTCTATGCGAGTTTTTCTAACTTTTACCATCGCAAATTCGGAAGCCACAAAAAAACCGTTTGAAAATAACAAAAATGCTATTACAAACAAATTAAAAATCGTATTACCCGTCTCATCCATTATGTTTAGTTTCCTCTT
>CALVGY010000039.1 GCA_944327215.1 Candidatus Gastranaerophilales bacterium
TCGGCTGATCAAATGAAAGTTGCAAGGAACTATCAGGATGATGAAACTTTTAATTGGGGAAATCCTGAACATGTACAAATTTATATCAATGAGTGTGTAAAGCTTATGGATTTGGGGTTTGAATGTATGTTTATAGATTCTGCAAAGCATATTGGCGGTTATGATATGGCAAATTATACAGGTGTCGGGGCTTTGCCTGAATATGATCAGATGCAGTATATTTTATATGAAATAAGAAAGCGTTCTAAAAAAACTGACATAAGTTTTGTCGGGGAGAAAAGCTCTGACAATTTTGAAAGATATATCAATATGGGTTTGAATGCAGGAACAGATTTTATTACAGGTGACAATTTCTTTGCGGTCAGGGATTTGTCTGAAAGATTAAAATATTCAAGGGTTTATGCCCCGGGTGTTGAAGTTACAAACGATAATTATGTCGGCGGGTTATCTTACGAACAGAAGCTTAATCGCATAAATACGGCACTTTTTGCTTATTATTATGCAAGTGACAAGCTTCCAAGTTTTATGCAGATGGATGATTTGTTTCCGTTAAGACACGATACAAGTACGCACAGTTTAATGATGACAAACCCGTCATTTTCAACTGATAAGACGTCGTTAAGCCATTGGGAAAATTTATTTGCAGGAGCTGGTGGCAGAGAATATAACAGGCGTGTTGGTGAAATTTTTTCTTGGGCTTTAGCACAATAAAATAATCGAAAATTTTTAAAAAATAAGTAGAGGAGTTATTATGAGAGAAAAGCAATATCTAAGATTTTTAAAATTTATAGCATTTGCGGGTATTATGACGGCAGCTGTTATCTCGGTTCTCAAAAGCGGGATAATTCAAAGAAAGATAAATGAATTCAAAAAGAAATTTAATTACAAAAAAAATCGTGACAGTATGATACTGATTGCGAAAAATATTAACCATGACATAAAAAATATCGAAAGACGTACATCTCCTCTTTATCACGAAAAAAATCAGGAAAAGTATGACAAATTATGGGGAGATGATTATTCCTGCAATTAAAACCAAAATTTAATATAAAAAAGATTTTATATAATATTTACCAATCCTGTTGAATGGTCAAAATGGCAATTAACGATTTCCAAATTACCGTTTTTAACGGCATCATTTATGATAACAGAATGTTTCATAAGGTAATCATTAACCCATTTTGTATGTTCTTGTGCAAAGAAATTATGACAAGTTATGTCTTCTTTTTTATCCAAAACAGGATATACACATTTTAAAATTGAAGAAAAATCTTTCATTGGTTCAGGGTAATGTTCTTTTGCGTATTTCATAACCCCGCAATCATCGTGTCCTAAGAGTATTAAAAGCGGTACTTGTAGTTTTTTTACAGCATATTCAACGCTTTCTAAAACATTAGGTCCTGTAGTCATTCCTGCAACTCTGACAACAAAAATTTCTCCGATTCCGCAGTCAAAAATAATTTCCGGAACAACACGTGAATCCGAACAAGTCAAAACACAGGCATAAGGTTCTTGATGAAATGCGAATTTTTTTAACGTTTCGCAAGCCATATTTTTTATTGACGGAGTTCCGTTTACAAAGTTTTTATTCCCCTCAAGGAGTTTATCCAATTCTTTTTTAGCCTTTTCTTTCATAATGATATTTTAAATAATATTTTCAAAAAAAGCAATAGCGATTATCTTTAAAAATATTTATGGTAAAATTATGTGCGTGATTTTTAAGGGAGAAATTATGGAAAAAATTAATAAAATTATGGATTTTGTAAAGCGACATAATGAATTGTTTATAATCCTTGGATTAGCTTTATTTTGCTATTTTATGTTTTTCTTTAACATTGGTAATTATGCGCTGATGGATGTAGATGAAACTCGTTATGTTGCAATGGCTCGTGATATGTTTCACAGCAAGAACTTTTTAACTTTATATTTAAACGGGGATTATTTCTTTGAAAAACCTCCTCTTTATTTTTGGGGTGAATGTTTATCATTTGCTATATTTGGTAAAGTTAATGAATTTACGGCAAGATTTCCTGTAGCTTTGTACGGGGCTTTGTCTGTATTTTTGTTGTATTTTGTCGGTAGAAAAATAGTTTCCAAACGTTATGGAATTTTGTCTGCAATCATTTTAGGTTCAACTCTTGAATTTGTTATGCTTGCAAAATTTGCTATTTTGGATATTGTTGTGACAACTTGTATTGGTTTTTCAACAATGTTTGGGATTCTAACTCAGTTTGTTGAAGATAAAAATAAAAAATATTTTTGGTGGCTTTTTTATATATTTTCAGGCCTTGCAGTTATGGCAAAAGGAATACCGGGGTTTGTTGTCCCGTTTGCGGTTATGTTCTTTGTGACAATTGCAAATAAAACTTTTAAACAGGTATTTAGACCTCAGTATATTTTGCCTGGGTTTTTCTTGTTCTTTATAGTTGTGCTGCCTTGGCATATGATTATGTTCAAGATTCATGATCCTCTATTCTTTAATGAATATATTATGAAGCACCATATAAACAGATTTTTCTCATCAAGTGAAATTGATAGAGCTCAACCGTTTTATTTTTATATTATTACAATTTTGTGGGGGCTTGTTCCTTGGATTTTTTCAGCAATTGCTGCTGGAATTGCAAAACTTTCAAATCTTAAGAAGTTTTCTTTGCAAAATTTAGATAACCCTCATAAATATCTATATTTTAATGTAATTGCATTTTTGGTTACGATGTTGTTTTTCTCAGCTTCAAAAACTAAATTGATTACATATATTTTGCCTGTTTACTTTTTCACAGCTTGTATAATAGCATTTCTTTGGGAAAATTATTTGTTCAAAGGAAAGTATGAAAAGTCTGTAAATATTTCAGTTTACACACTTGGGGGTGTATGTATTTTCTCAGGCGTTGCTGCTTGCTTTATGCAATATTTCTTACCGGCTCAAGTTTATGCTGATATTATGATTATAAAATGGTTTTGCATAATTCTTGTTTTGGCCTTTGGAATTGTAAGTATTTTATGCGCTATATTTAAAAAGAAAATAGGTGTATTTGCTTGTTATGTTCTTTTGGTTCTTATTACATCAGCGTTTGGCTCAAAACTTTTCTATGATATGGATTATGAATTCGGTCAAAATGATTTGATGTATTTTGCAAAGTACGCTAAAGAAAATAATAAAAAACTTGTTGTTTTAAACGATGAAAGAAAATATTCAGCTTTATATTATTATGGCGGGCATGTTTATTACATATCCCAAGATGATGAAGCTGAAATGAAAAAGTTTGGTCAAATGCTTGATGATAAAGACGTTGTTGTAATTGTCAGAGAACGTAAAATGCCAAAAGTTGATCAAACTTTAGATTTTGATATAATTTTAGATGGAAGGAAATATTCACTGATAAAGGTAAAATAAATGCTTGTTCGTTATGAAAAATTTCTTGAAAAACTTGATAAGCGTTTAGAAAAATATTTTGAAGACCAATGTGAATTTATAAAATGCAAAATTGGATGTTCTGCTTGCTGCGAGGTGGGTGAATATCCCTTTTCTCGTTTAGAAGCGGAATATTTAATGTCAGGGTATTTAAAACTTCCTAAAGATGTTCAAAACCATATTAAAGAGAATATAAACCAATTAAAAAAAGACAAGCCGCATCTTTATCAATGTCCTTTTTTAATAAATCATTTGTGTTCTGTCTACAAATATCGCGGAATTGTATGCAGAACCCACGGTTTGGCTTGGTATGATGAAGATGAGGAGAAAATTAAGCTCCCTTATTGTGTTAATTTAGGGTTAAATTATAGTAAAGTTTTTGACAGAGAAACGGGTGAAGTATTTATACAAGACCCAATCAAAGCACATTTGCGAATAGGCAGTATCTTAAGAAGCCCTATGGCAGAAGAATATGCATTAGAGCCTGGTGAAATAAGACCGCTTATTAATTGGTTTTCATAATCTCATCCTGTATTAGATTTTTATATTTGTCAACATTAGTTAAAACTTTTTGAGTTTTGCATAAGCTGCATCCATAGCTTTTATACCCTGACGGCCAAAATCTATTGTATACATCATGCTATCCCCGACTTTTGTAACTTCTTTAATATGTCCTATGCCTAATTTGTCATGGAAAACTCTTTCTCCCTCGTTGAATACGTATTCAATCGGAGTTGTTGCCTCCAGCCTTTTTTGACGTTCTGCTTCCTCTGCTTGTTGAATTCGTTCTTTTTGTTTTTTTTCTTCAAGCATACGTTTTATGGCATTATCTTTAAAGAATTCTTTGACTTTTTCATCATCACGTTGTTTGTTTTCTTTTGATTTAACAAGTATTGTACGTGATGGAGTTCTTTGCGGACGCTGTTCGTATGTAGAATTTTGTCTTTGTCTGTCAGTTTTGGAATTGCCTGTTGCAAGTCCTTTTGTCGGAGCGACAAATCCTCTGCCAAAGCCTGAAGATGGTTTTACATATCCATAGCTGTCTGATTGTGCTGCAGAATATGAAAAATCTGAATTATGACGTCCGCCTAATGAATTATTAGAAGATTGTGAGCGTGATGAAAAACCTGTTTTAGCTTTTGATACAGCATTTTGGAATGTTGAAGTTCCGCTTGTAGAACCTTCAAAACCTATTGAATTTAATAATTGGCGGGGTATTTCGTCAATAAATCTTGATGGGTTGTAATATTTGTATTCTCCCCACATTTGACGACGTTTTGCAGATGTAAGATACAATTTTTCTTCCGCACGGGTTACACCTACATACATCAATCGGCGTTCTTCTTCCAATTCTGATGGGTTATTAAATGTTCTTTGGTGAGGGAAAACTCCTTCATCGCATCCTGCCAAAAAGACGATAGGAAATTCCAAACCTTTAGCAGAGTGAAGTGTCATCAGTGTAACATTATTGCTAATGTTTTCTATTGCGTCTGTATCAGATACCAAAGCTACTTGTTGCAAGAATTCACCAAGTGCATTGTCAGATTCTTCCGGAACAAATTCTCCTGCAACGTTTACTAATTCCTGCAAGTTTTCAATATCTGCTTCACTTTCAGGAGTATTTTGCATCTGTAACTCTGCTAAATAACCTGTTTTTTCTATCACAAGTGTCACGAATTCTTGTAGTGAATATGATTTTTGTGCATCTTTAAATTTCAAGATAAGTTCTGAAAAGTCTTTTAGTTTTGCTCTTGTTCTCGGCGGAATTTCTTCAGCTTCTTCAATTCTTTGGCAAGCTTCAAAAAGGCTTATATCTTCTTTATCTGCAAAATCGGCAAGGTTTTTTATTGTAGTTTCGCCGATTGCACGTTTTGGAACGTTAACTATTCTTCTGAAACTTTGTGAGTCATCAGGGTTATAAATCAATCTTAAATAGGCGATTATATCCTTGATTTCTTTTCGGTCATAGAATTTTAAACCGCCATAGATTTTATACGGAATACAGGCAGCCATCAAAGCTTCTTCTATCGCACGGGATTGAGAATTTGTTCTGTATAAAACTGAATATCTGTTGTAATCTCCGCCGGAATCTTGTTTTATACGGCTTGCAATAAAGTTTGCTTCGTCAGCTTCATCTTGAGCTTCAAAGTAGTCAATAAGTTCGCCTTCCCCTTTGTTTGAATAAAGCACTTTATCTACACGTTCCGTGTTATTTTCAATAATAGCGTTTGCAACATTAAGAATATTGGCTGTTGATCTGTAATTTTGCTCAAGTTTAATAAGCTTTGTATTTTTAAAATCCTTTTGGAAATTCAAAATAATTGTATAATCCGCACCGCGCCAGCTGTAAATAGATTGGTCAACATCACCTACTACGCACAATGAACGTTCTTGAGGGATTTCAGCTTGCAGGTTTGTGTATAACATATTGATAAGTTTGTATTGAGCCATGTTGGTATCCTGAAACTCATCAACCAAGATGTGTTGAAATCTGTCATAGTATAATTGACGAACGTCTTTGCATTGTTCAAGCAGTTTTACGGTAAGCATAAGCATATCGTCAAAATCAATTGCGTTATTATTGTTTAATGAATTTTCGTATTCTTCATAAATTGCCGCAATTTTTTGGGATTTAAAATCTCTTGCAAATGTTGCAAATGTATATGCGTCTTGCATTTTGTTTTTCGCATTTGAAATGACTGCTTTCACAAGCTTTGGAGCATAGACTTTGTCATCTAAATTAAGCTTTTTAACAGCCTGTTTGATAACAGCGTTTGAATCTGTTTCATCATATATTGTAAAATTCTTATCAAGTCTTTTGCCTGATTGAAAACTATAATTTTCGATATTTTCTCTCAAAATTCTTCCGCAAATACCGTGGAATGTACCAACCCACATATATTTAACGGTATTTTCACCTAAAATATTTCCCAAACGCTCCTTCATTTCTTTTGCAGCTTTGTTGGTAAATGTTACGGCTAGTATATTTCTTGGTTTAACGTGACAATTTTGTATTAAATAAGCTATTCTTGAGGTAAGTAATTTAGTTTTTCCGCTTCCTGCACCTGCCAAAACAAGCAATGGGCCTTGTACGTTCTGAACAGCTTCTCTCTGCTCTTTGTTAAGATTATCCAGTATATTTTCCATATCCCTATTCCCAAAATCAAATTTTTGTGATATAATCAGCATAAACTAAAAATGTGTAGATTGCAATTAGAAAGTGAGAAAAATGGTAGAAACTGATATGAAAAATATATTGATGAGTTCTGAAGATGAAAACAAAGAAAAACAAAATTCAATTGTAGTTCCAATTGATGATGATATGGATAAAGTATCTTCTTCTTCTCCTGATACCGTTGATGAATTGGCAATGGAATTGGCTACCATTCAGCAATCTGCAAAAAGAGTTGCAATTATCGGAAGTCGTAATTTACCTATTACTCACCAACAGATGATTGAAACTCTTGCTACAGCACTTGTAATGCAAGGTAATACAATTATTACATCAGGTGGTTCTTCTGGAACAAATGCTGCAGCTATCCGCGGTGCTATGAAGGCTAACCCTGATAAATTAAAGGTTATTTTGCCGCAAACTATCGGCCAACAGCCTTCTGATGTTCAAAACCAACTTATCGGTGTGCCAAATATTGTTGAACATCCTGATCGCGCAATGATGACTTTGGCTGACGCTTCTCGTGTTTGTAACAGAGAAATTATTGATGATTGCAATCAGTTAATCTGCTTCTTGTCTCATACTAGTAAAACTTTACATAATGCGGTTCAATACGCTGAAGAAGGTCACAAAGTTATTACTGTATTCTATCTTGACTAATTTAAAATAGATTTGATTCGTAGTTTAGTTCACGCTATTTTAGATAGCTTTATTTTTTATCAATTTATGTTAATCTGGTGTTATGTCCGAATTATTAAAAAAACTTACAGGTAAGAATAAAAATGATTATGAGGCTGCGGCTTTTGATTTAGTCAACAAGCCTAATGTCGAACTTTTTAAAGAGCTTGTTGAAAATGATAGCTTTTTGTTTGATTTTGTAAAAAATAATGTTGCGCAAAGAATTGAAAATGCTGTCAACGAAACTAACTTTAAAAATCTTTTTGAGTTTTTGAAATATTATTCCCCGTCATACGAGGACGTTATAATAAATACGTTTGTAAAATATGCTGATGAAGATGTGACAGATAGTATGCTTGAAAAATTTGAAAATGGAACGGATGACGAAAAAACTTATACCGCGAAGTATTTCAAATATATTCATGATCCATTAGCATTAGAATTTTTGAAGAAGTATGCGTATTGTGAAAATGAATATCTCTCTCACAATTGTGCAGAAACTTTATGTGCTTACGGAGATAGAGAAATTTATAATCAAGCTATTGAAAAACTCAAAAGTAACGATGATTTTGAACAACTTTCAGCTGTCAAATTTTTAGTGTCTTATTCAGATAAACAAGCTGTTGATGAAATTCTTGCTGCAATGAAAAATTCTGCGATGGCAGAAAATATAGCTGGTGAAATCCCTTATCTTGAAAGTATTTTTGAATTGCTTGACACACGATATACAGATGGACTTTTAGTTTTGAATAATATAATCAATGGCTTGGGCGAAATTTCTCCATTGTCTGTAGTTTTTGATTATGAATTGTTCGATGTGTTTGAAAGGTTAATTCATAATTATAACGATAGCAAGGGAGCTTTGGTTATTTTGAACGCAAAGGAAAAATTTGATATTTTGACCGAGAATGATGAATATCTCTTTGATGAGGATAAGGAAACTAAAAACGAAGTGTTGGATATCAAAAAGCTTCTTAAAGGCGTGAATAAAAAAGAATTAGAAAAATATGTTAATGATGAATTGAATGAGAACAGCCCGTTTGTCTATACAGCACTTGAGTTTGCAACAGATGTGTTTGCGGTAAAAGAACTTTTGAAATCTAATAACCAGACTTTAATTTTAAAAACTGCAGAGATTTTAAAATCTTTGAACGCATTTGATGAGACAGCCAAAACAGTTGCATTATTGAAGGTTACGGATATAAATATAAAAGCTATTATTCGTTCTCTGTAATCATCTTAACCTGTTTTATGTTATAATTTTTCTATGAAAAAGCGGGTTTTAATTGTAGATGATTCAAGCAAATGGGTTTTGTACCATAAAGATGCTGTGAAAGAGATTTTTAAAGATGATGTTGATATAGATACTGCATCTTGTGCAAAAGAAGGTGTTGAAAAATTGATGTTATCAATTGATTCGCCTTATGATTTTATTTTAACCGATATGCAGATGGAACCTGATTTTTTGCCGCTTTATGCAGGTGAGTGGTTTATAAGACAGATAAGGTTTTTTCAAGAATATAAAAATACAAAGATAATTATAATTTCTGCGACAAGTAATATAAAACAAATTGCAGAGAATTATTCCGTTGATTATATCCCCAAATACAGATGTAATGACTTGCAGGAATATTGTAACAAATTATTAAATAATTAATTAAAATACTAAAGTTTTCTCATAAAACATCCGATACATAAATTGTTGAAAGGTTAGATCAAAGATTGTATGGAACAAAAAGGAGGTACAAAATTTATGTACGGATATATATCTTGGCCCGGAGTATACAGTTTTAAAGAAGAAATCGGGATGTTTATGGAATATCTCCGTGAACAGATTGATGAAATTATGAAAAAGATTGAAGAGACAGAAGATGCAATTGCGAGATAACAATTGCAAAGCATAGAAGTTGATTAGGATTTGTAAAGCCGGTATTTTTTAAATACCGGCTTTTTGTTTGTCTTATTAAACCTTGTTGAAGGTGAGTTTGTTATTTTCACAGTCCACTTTAATTTTGTCGTCTTTTTGAAATTCTTTTTCAAGAATTTTCATAGAAAGCGGTATTTCAACCAGTTGTCTTATTACACGTTTTAAAGGTCTTGCACCAAATAGAGGTTCATATCCTTCATGTGCCAGAAAATCTTTTGCACTGTCTGTTAATTCAAGTTCGATATTTTGATCAAGCAAACGTTTTTTGAGTGAATTTGTTTGAATATCGACAATGCTTTTTAATTCTTCCAGAGTTAGAGGTTTGAACATTATAATTTCGTCAATACGGTTTAAAAATTCAGGTTTAAACTTTGATTTTAGAGTTTTGTTCAGTTGTTCTTTTTTCTCTGCTTCGGACAAGTTTTCATCAAGAATAATGTCGCTTCCGAGGTTGCTTGTCATAATTATTACTGTATTTTTAAAGTCCACAAGTCTTCCTTGTCCGTCTGTCAGACGTCCGTCATCAAACATTTGCAGCATTAGATTAAAAATATCTGGATGAGCTTTTTCAACTTCATCAAACAATATAACAGAATATGGTTTTCTTCTTACGGCTTCTGTTAATTGCCCGCCTTCTTCGTATCCGACATATCCTGCTGTTGCTCCGACTAATCTTGAAATTGCGGATTTTTCCATAAATTCTGACATATCAATACGTACAAGTGCATCTTCATCATTAAATAGAATGTAAGCCAAAGTTTTTCCTAATTCGGTTTTACCAACACCTGTTGGTCCTAAGAAGAAAAATGTACCGATAGGGCGTTTTGGATCTCTAAGACCAGAACGGGAAAGGCGTATTGCATTTGAGATTTTTGTAACTGCTTCATCTTGACCAATTACGCGCTCGTGCATTACTTTTTCCATTCCGATTAATTTTTGAGTTTCATCCTCCATCATTCTGTTAACAGGTATGCCTGTCCATTTTGCGACAATTGCTGCTATGTCATCTGAGTCAACTTCTTCTTTAATAAGTCTTTTTTTGTTAGATTTATTTTGGATTGTTTGAAGTTTCTTTTCCATATCGAGCATTTGGCTGTATTTCACTTCTAAAGTCGCTGTCATTGTCGGGTTTTTCTTTGACATTTCGATTTGGGATTTCAATTTTTCGATATTACGTTTTACGGCAGCTGTTGAATCTATTATCTTTTTTTCACTTAGCCATTGTTCTTTTAGCTTGTTTATTTTAGCTTCCAAGTCTGCAATTTTTTTCGAAATTTTTTCTACTTTTTTTAGTGCATCTTGTGAACCGTCTTTTTCCAAAGCTTTTTTATTCATTTCAAGCTGCATTTTTTCTCGGATAAAGATATCGATTTCTTCAGGCATTGTGTCAATTTCTATTCGTAATGCTGAAGCTGCTTCGTCTAAAAGATCGATTGCTTTATCAGGAAGATGTCTGTCTGCAATGTATCTGTGGGAAAGCTTTACGGCAGCAACAATTGCACTGTCCATAATTTTTACTCCATGGAAGCCTTCGTATTTGTCTTTTAGGCCTCTTAGAATACTAATTGTTGTTTCTACAGATGGTTCATCTGCAACAACAGGTTGAAAACGACGTTCCATTGCTTTATCTTTTTCTATATATTTTCTGTATTCATCGGTTGTTGTTGCACCAATTACTCTTATGCCGCCTCTTGCAAGCATTGGTT
This sequence comes from Candidatus Gastranaerophilales bacterium, assembly GCA_944327215.1. GTDB lineage: Bacteria > Cyanobacteriota > Vampirovibrionia > Gastranaerophilales > Gastranaerophilaceae > Stercorousia. The sequence continues at coordinate 10,896 of CALVGY010000039.1, forward strand.
TTAAAAGATTGCCTGCATCTGCGCCGCCTTCTGTTGAACCTGCCCCCATAATTGTATGGATTTCATCTATAAAAAGCATTAAATCATCGGATTTTTCTTCTATTGCTTTTAATACGGATTTCAAGCGTTCTTCAAATTCCCCTCTGTATGAAGCTCCTGCAAGCATTGCACCTAAATCAAGAGCTAAAATCTTATCATTTTTAAGACTTTCCGGTACATCTCCTGATACAATACGTTGAGCAAGTCCTTCGATTATTGCAGTTTTTCCGACACCGGGTTCTCCTATGATTACCGGATTGTTTTTTGAACGTCTGTTTAATATCTGGATTGTTCGGCGAATTTCGTCATCTCTGCCTATTACCGGATCAAGTTTGTTATTCTTTGCACATTCTGTCAAATCTGTCGTATATTTTTCTAAAGCATCATTTTTCTTTGTATTTTGCATATCAGTTTTTATTGCTTTTGATTGCTGTGTTTTTTCAATTTTTTCTGTTTGCTTATTGTTTGTTAATGTATTTAAAGATGAGTTATCTGTTTGGGTTTCCTCAACATTTATAATGTTATTGACTTCTTCTGTCATTTTTTCGTATAGCTCAAGTCTGTTGATACCGCTTTGTTCCCATAGATAATTTAATGTTTTGTTGTCAATCCTGAAAAGGGCTAGCATTAGATGTTCAATGCTTATTTGTTCATCGTTTCTTTTTTCAGCTTCGTCATTTGCTAAATTCATTACTGCTATTGTTTCTGCAGAAAGTCTTATGTCTGAAAATTTGCCTCTTGCATAATATGAGCGTTTTGAAAGATAATTATTTAACCTGTCAACAATTTGCGGGTTATCTATTCCTATACGTTCAAACAAAATTTTTGGCAGGTCATTTTGATCAAGCATTAAGGCAAGCATAAGGTGTTCAGGGGCAAGTTCTGCAAAGTTTCTTGCAGCAACAATTGATTTTGCCGATTTAATGATTGCTTGAACATGGTCGGTTAAAAGCATTTTTATATCCCTTCTCGTTCGTGATAGTTAGTCTTATTTTTATTTGATTAACCAATTATACAATTGCTTAAAGCTAAAATCAAAAATGTTTCGATAATTTAAAAAAAAAAAGTAAAAAGTTCTTTTATTTCAACCTCTAAGGCATCTGCGATTGCTAGTAATTTTTCTAAAGTAGGATTTGCTTCTCCTCTTTCTATTTGTCCCATGTAGATTTCACTTATATTAATTTTTTCTGCGAATCTTTCTTGTGAAAATCGTTTACTTTTTCTTAAATAAGCTATCTTAACACCTAATTTTTTATAAGTGTCTTTATTATGCATGGTCAATTTATTATAAATTCTTGACTAAATAATTACTAAATGGTACTAATATTTATATATATATTGACAGTATATTTTTATAAACCATAAAGGAATAAATAATGGTTCACAGTAAACATATTATATTCAAAGAAAACGAAAAACAAATAATAAATCAATTAAAATATGGTTATACAAACGAAGAAATTGGTAAGATTCTTCATATGAGCCGTCATACGGTAAAATATTATGTTTCATCAATTATGTATAAATTAGGAGCGGTAAATAGAATAAATGCGGTGTATTTGTTAGCTTGTGGAGGTTATTTTACAGAGATTGAATAAGATTTTTTGCGATATCAACTGCTTCATTGAAAATGTATTGATTTCTTAAAAAATCTTCTCTATCAATGTATTTACGTATAATTTTTCTTGCAAAGCTTCCGATTGCTATGCCGTTGTAGTTTATATCACACATTTTAGCAAGTTCAGCAGTTTTTGAATTTGTTCCTCCTGAAAGCATTATGTATACAGGTAATTTGGCATTTTGAACAATTTCTGCTGTTGCAACAGCTTGCAGAGTTGTTTTGTAGTCATCTTTGCCTCCGCTCATTGGGAAGCCGTCTGCTTGAACAATAGTTGAATATGGAGTGCGATTTTCTATCATTCTTTTTATAAGTTCAAGCATTTTTTCTTCGCTTAAATGACCTCTTGCTGTGCAGATACTTAGCATTCCATCATAAATTTCGTTTATATAATTCCATTTTTCTATAGCTTCTTCAATATTTTCGCCCATTGCATGAAGTTCTATACAATCAATTCCTTTGTCTATCAATGGCGGCAAAATTTCTTTTAAATCACGGGTTTCTGTTATATAAGAAATTGCATTGTGTTTACAAACCGAATAGCATTTGCCGCAGCCAATACAGCGTGATTGTTTTACTTTGCAGTGTTTGATTGTCTTTTGTGGACAAATTTCTTCGCATTTGTGGCATCCGACACATTTTTCATAATCTATTTGAGCTTTTCTAATGTGCGGATCTCCTTTAATCCCAACACTTACACACAAGTATCCTTCTCTGTCTTCTAAAGCTCTTTTAGCAGCATCAATTATTTCGGGTTTTGCTGATAAGTCAAAGAATTTGCATCCTGCATAAGAGTATAATTTAACAAGCTTTTCAACTTCTGTAGCGTCTTCATTTCCTGCGCCGCATACGAGTTTAAAACATTTGTTCTCATCAAGAAGATTTTTTAACATCTTAGTTTACCATGTTGTTATAAATTATTTCAGAAGCTTTTACTATAAATTCTTTTCCGAGTGGAGAATTATGCGGACGATTTGCAAAAATTACAACAATATATTTTTTGCCGTTTGGGGCATAAACAATTCCTGCATCACCTAACATTTTTCCGATGTCGCCTGTTTTGTGAAGGAAAGTAGCGCCTGCAGGCAGACCTGCTGCGATTAAACGGTTATTGTGAACGTGTCCCATATAATCAAATATTTTTTCGCGCGAACTTGTACTCAAGAATTGAGGATTGTCTATGTTGTATAAAATTTGGGCCATATCTCTTGCTGTAGAATGGTTTGTCCCTCCAAGATCAGGAAGCCAAGTATGGACGTAGGTGTGTTTTAAGCCCCATTCTCTTATGCCAGAATTGACATCTGTCATAGAACCAAGTTTTGCCATAATCATATTTGTTGCAGAATTGTCAGATTCTGTAATCATCATTCTTGCGAGTGTGTCAATTGAATATTTTGAATTTGCTGCCTTGAATTGAAGACTGCCGGAACCTTCTGTTCTATAATATTCTGTCAAAGGCATTTCATCATATATAGTTAATTGATTTTTTTCAATTGAACGGAAAAGTTGAACAAGTACAGGTAATTTTATAATACTTGCCGTTGGGAAGATTTCATTAGCATTAATATCAACATAACCACCTGTTTCATAGTCCCAAACATATACGGAAGGGTGAATAGATGGGTACATTGCAGCGAGGTTATTAAGTTGATTTTCAAGTCCTGTCAACTCATTTCCTTCTGATAAAGTTGTCATTTGCGGCTTTTTAACTTCTGCACCTTCTAAAGATCTTTCCCCTAAGAACCAGTGATTAGCCAGATAGTTAGATGTTGGGAAAAGAAGTTGTTGATAATCCGTTTTTACATTTTTGTAAGGAGTTGGATTCAACATAAATTTAGTTACTTTATTAAATCCGTAAGGAAGAACTGAAAACCCTAATAATGCAACAACGCCAACAGAAATAATCCTGTGAATAAGATAATTACGTTCAATTTTTTTCTGGTTAGCTTTATGTTTAATATGAACAGTATGTGCATTATTATAAGCACGTCTGTTTGTATGATTGTATGTTTGTTGCGGGTAAGTGTATTGCTGATAGCGGTTGCTGTATTGTTGTCTTGCTAATTCCGGCATAAATATTTAATTCCTCCCCAAAGGATTTTCTCCTGTGATATTCATTTTACTTTACATAAAACAAAATGGCAAGTCAGTTTACATTTTTTTAAGATATAATATACATAAAATAAATAAGGAGAGTCACTTATGAACAACGATTGCGTATTTTGTAAAATTATTAACGGAGATTTTAACACAGAATTTGTATATGAAAACGAACATGTAGTTGTATTCAAAGATATTAACCCAAAAGCTCCAATTCATTTACTTGTTGTTCCAAGAGTTCATGTTGCATCTTTAAATGAGCTAGAAGATAAAAACTTAATGAGTGAATTACTAATGGCTGTTAAAGAAACAACTAAAAAAATCGGGCTTAAATCATACAAAACTTTGATTAACACAGGCAAAGAAGCAGGACAGGAAGTTTTCCATCTGCATATTCATATTTTAGGACAATAAAATTTTAGATAATACATTTTAGTTGAAAGGATAAATAATGAAAAACGGAATCGAAAACGGATATTATCATGAAATTACACCTGCAGGATTTGGAATTGCAATTAAAGCAGGAAAAGTTTTATTTTCAAAACAATCAGATTTTCAAAAAGTAGAAGTTTTTGAAACAGACTCAGAATTAGGTAGAGTGCTTACTTTAGATGATTTAATGATGACAACTGAAGGTGATGAATACCATTATCATGAAATGATTGCACATATTCCTATGATGCACCATAAAAACCCTGAAAGTGTTTTAGTAATCGGCGGCGGTGACGGCGGTACAGTTAGAGAAGTTTTAAAACACAAATCAGTAAAAAAAGTTGTTTTGGCAGAAATTGACGGAATGGTAATTGATGCCTGCAAAGAATTTTTACCAACAATTTCTTGCGGTTTGTCAGACCCTCGTGTAGAAATCAAAGTAGCAGATGCTATTGAATTTATAAAAGATAAAAAAGATGAATATGATATCGTTTTAATAGATTCAACAGATCCTATGGGACCTGGAGAAGGATTATTTACTGAAGAATTCTATACAAACGTAAAAAATTCTTTGAAAAAAGGCGGCATTGTTGCAGCTCAATCAGAAAGCCCATTTGTAAACAAAGAAGAAATCAAAAAAATGTATAATTTGTTGAAAAAAGTATTCCCTGTATGTTCAACATACACATCAAATATTCCGACATACCCTGGCGGATATTGGGCTTGGGCATTTTGTTCAGTTGATGTAGAACCTTTATCATACTTTGCAGATGACAGATACGAAGATATTGTAAAAACTTGTAAAATTTATAACAAAGATTACCATAATGCACGATTTGCATTACCAAATTACTTGAAAGAATTGTTATAAAATAATATAAAAAATAAAAGCTCCTTAACCAATAGGAGCTTTCTTATTTTTATGATATTATGTGTGCTTGTAATAAGGAGAGAAATTTATGTCAGTCATCATAATGATTTTACTAATAGGACTTTTGATTTTAGTCCACGAATTAGGACACCTTGGCGCAGCTTTATTATTCAAAGTTAAAGTTGACAAATTCGGTATAGGTCTGCCAATCGGCCCTACTTTATGGGAAAAGAAAGTCGGGAATATAACACTTGTCGTACACGCATTTTTATTTGGCGGTTATGTATCATTCCCTGATGATGACAAAGATTCTGAATTACCTCAGGACTCTCCTGAAAGATTAATGAACAAACCTGCTTGGCAGCGTGCAATAATTTTTTCTGCA
>CALVGY010000040.1 GCA_944327215.1 Candidatus Gastranaerophilales bacterium
CGTATACATCTGGAATCCTGCCCTGATTGCATGGAAAAATATTTAAAAATGAAAAATATGTTAAATAAATTTATGGACATTCAAGACAGAGAAATATTCAATCCTTACGCAACTAAACAGTATCAAGATTTTAAAAACAACCTTTCTGCCTATATTGACAATGAACTTAATGACTTTGATAACATAAAAATAAAAAAAATCGCAATCTCAAATCCACTTGCAAGACAAGATTTGGAAAACATATATACATTTAAAAAACTATTACATTCCTCATTTGAAAAAACAAAAAATGAGCTTAAAAATGACTACTCTAAAAGCGTTATTAACCAACTTGAGCATGAAGATACAAACGATAAATCAACAGACCCTTTCTGGAAACTTGTAATAAGTTTTTTCGTAATGATTAGTTGTATAGTTGCAGGAATAATTAGTATATTATATTTTTAAGTTTCCTGATGGTGCTTTCATAGAAGCTAATTTTATATATGAATCCATTGAAACTTTATTTGGGCTGTTAATTTCGTGTTTAGAATCATTTGAATGCATACGTGCAATAGCTTCTTTTTGCTTTTGAGCAGCATATTGGTTTCTTAAAACAGGAGTAACTATATTACAAGAAATAATAGATCCAACAGTACTTGCAACTACATCAACTCCATTTTTAAAAGCCTTATAATCACCCTTAATTTCAGGGAAATCCTTTTCAATATTTGTTCCCAATTTGCCAATATAATCAGTAGGATTTGCGAGCTTTGACTTTATATGATTTCTTATTTTGACAGTAGATAATTTCCCTGTAGAAACCAGTTTTGATGCAAGATTTTTAAAAGAACTTGTTATTACATAAAAAGATATTATATTGATAGCAGCATCAGCCATTTCCTGAGGAATTAAAAAGGATTTTTGTTCTTTTGAAATCTTATCATTAAAGACTACAGCACTAACTTGCGCCATAGCAGATAAAATCCAACCTAAAACACCTGTATGAACAAGCATTTTACCTGGGTTTTCACCATAATTTTTATACATTGCAGATTTGAAACTTGAGAATAAATTAGCCATTATTTTTTATCCTCCATTTCTTGATGTTTTACAAATGTATTTGTTAGGAATTTTGTCAAAGGTGCATCAATTAAAAAGTTTGTAAATAGCATAACTCCAAGAGCTATAATTGTTCCCATTGCGTTTCGGTATTGTTCAAAAGCATCAGTTGTGTTATCAATAATACCCTTAGGTGTAAAAATAGACTTATATTTCGGTATACCCTTCCCAGGAATCTGAGAAAAAGCTTTTAATGATTTTATACAGCCATATCTAATTAAAAATCCGGTAAGGGTTCCTGCAATAATTTTAGCAACCGTACGTGCAACAGAAACTTTACGAGTTTTTTCATCAACGCTTTTATTATGAGCATCAATAAATGGCTGAGTTACAAGAGCAGTAACTCCTAATGCTAAACGTTGCTTGTCTGATGAAAAATTCTTCCCGATATTTCCCAAATAATTCAGAAATTTTTCATTAGAAAATTGAGCATTAGGAAGTATATCCAACCCTTTTTGTTTGATTGAACGCATTGAATTCATCGCACTCCGATACAACGGGGCATCTAAAATAAAAGATTTTATACCGTATAATGCCATATTTCTACCCAAATCTATAAAGATAATCAAGGAATAAAATTGCCTAGAAAATCTTATATATTAAAAAAGATTTACAATAGCTACAGTATATTAAATCAAACAAAAATAAATTGCTACCCTAAAGTTTTGCACCTTTTGGCACAACAGTAACACCTTGAGGAGAAACGTGAAAACCTCTTCTTTCGTCCTCTTCTCTGTTAAAACCTATACGAGTATTTGGAGGAACAATAACATTTTTATCAATTATTGCTCTTTTTATTTTTGAATATCTGCCGATTTCAACATTCTCCATAAGTATGCTCTCAGATATCTGAGAATAACTGTTTACTTTTACCTTAGGTGAAAGTACGCATCTTGATAAACCTGCACCGGAAACAATACATCCTTCAGATACCATTGAATTCGTAGCCATACCAACACGTTCTCCCTCTTCCCAAATAAATTTGGCAGGAGGATAATTATAATTAAAAGTTCTTAAAGGCCAATCTTTTGAATACAAATTTAATTCAGGATCATAAGCTAACAAATCCATATTTGCTTGCCAATAAGCATCAATACTTCCGACATCTCTCCAATACCCGCGTTCAGTATCAGTCATTCCCGGGAATGAATTATCATTGAAATTATAAATATATATATTCTTTCCTTCATTTAATAACATAGGAATAACATTTTTACCAAAATCATGACTTGATCCTTTTATTTCTTCATCGCGATATAAAGCATCTAATAATACATCTTTATTAAAAATGTAATTTCCCATAGATGCTAAACACATATCTGGATTTCCTGGAATTGATTTGGGTTTGTCTTTTGGTTTTTCAACAAAATTTATTAATTTCCAATCATCATCAACTTCAATAATTCCAAATTCATGCGCTTCAGAAATTGGAATAGGTATAGCTGAAATTGATAAATCTGCACCTTTTTCCTTGTGGAAGTCAAGCATTTGAGACACATCCATTTTGTAGATATGGTCTCCTCCAAATATACAAACATAATCAGGATCTTCATCAGTTATATGAAAAATATTTTGGTAAATAGCATCAGCAGTACCAAGATACCAATCAGATCCAGTTCTCATTTGAGCAGGAGCCAAATCAACATACTGATTTAAAAATGGAGATAAAGCCCACCCTCTTGTAATATGTTTGTTTAATGAGTCTGATTTATACTGCGTTAAAACTTTTATCTTGAAAAAACCTGAATTTATAAAATTATTTAAAACAAAATCAACAATTCTATATCTACCACCAAACGGAACTGCAGGTTTTGCTCTATCTTTAGTCAAAGGATAAAGTCTTTTTCCTTCTCCGCCTGCTAAAATCATAACCAATGCATCATCAACTGACATGATTCAAACTCCTTTAATACCTTTTATATATTAATATTATATAACATTATAAAAAATAATGCACTTAATTAACAAAAACACATATGCAAAATTTTCTATAATTTAATATTTACTGAAAGAAATTTACTTTTTATTGCAACCGCCACATCCGGAACAATTAGAAGAATGTTGAATTAAATCCGAAAAATCAAATACTTGATTATTTAATAATTTATCAATCACAATTGGATACAACAAATCTTCTAAAGCCAGAATATCACTTTCAAATTCATCGTAATGTGTCAAATTCCCTATTAATACAGGATATTGAGCAATAATTTTAGCGTTATCAATATCTTCATTTATTATATGAACAGTTACTCCGGAAACTTTAACGCCTGAGAAAAAGGCTCTGTTTATAGCATCAGGCCCCTTAAATGCAGGCAATAATGACGGATGAACACTAATAAATTTTCCAAGTTTTAAAACATCATTTTTTAACTGCCGACGATAATCAGATAACGCAACAAGATCAAAGTCATGCGATGAAAAATATTCAAAATTCTGTTCATACGGTAAAAATTTCCAAGCAACATTGAGATTTTTTGCAGTTACTAAAAAATCAGAATTTTCAATATCTGAAACTGCAACAATTGAAACATTTTTATCCTCAAAATATTTTACAATTGCTTTTAAATTTTGAGCTGAACCAGATCCTAAAATTGCAATTCTTTTCATTTTTATAAACACCTCTTGTTTTTATTATAATATATCTCCTGCATTAATGACAACTGTTTTATTTTTCGTATTAAAAACTAATGCACCTGAATCATTTAAAGATAAAGCAATCCCGTCTACTGTTTCATTATATAATTTTATATTTAAACGTTTGCCTAAAAAATTACATTTACTAATATACTCATCTTTTATTGAGATAAATCCATCTTTTAAAAACTTTTCATAATCATTAAAAAATTCAGATAATAACTTTTCTGTAAATAACCTCTTATCTACATATTCCTTTGACAATTCTATATTTAGGGATGCAACATCCTTATCTGTTACGAGCTTAAGCCTGTCTATATCAGCATTTAAATTTACCCCAACGCCAAGAACCAACCCATTAAAATTATCTCCTTTAACAACAGCTTCAGATAAAATACCCGAGATTTTTTTACCATTTACTAATACATCATTAGGCCATTTAATCTTAACATCAAGTCCATATTTTTCTAAAACTCTACACAAAATAACAGACATGTACTGTGTTAGATTTGAATATATAGGGTTAAAATCGCTAAACGGTTTAAGAATAATTGACATAAAAAGATTACCCTCCCCCATATCAATCCAATTTCTATTGAATCTACCTCTACCAGCAGTTTGTCTATTTGCTAAAACAACTGTCCTGTCAGGCAATTGGTCTATTTTTTCTTTTGCATAAGTATTTGTAGAATTTACTTCTTTTAAATTTACAATATTCATAACTGCCTCAAATTTGCATATATAAAACAATTTTAGGACAAACAAAAAAAAATTTGCGATTTTTTTTTTACGAGTTACAATAAAATCATAAGGGAGAGAAATATATGGAACATTGGGTTTACACATTAAATATTTCAGGGCATGCTGTATCTTTAAACCTTGATACAATTTTTACAATGTGGTTTGCAATGGCGGTTGTAATAATATTTGCACTTATTGCAACAAGACATTTATCCCTTGTTCCGGGTAAACTTCAAGCAGTATCAGAAAGTATAATGAAATTTTTCTATGGCACTTTAGATACAATGGTTGAAAATGATAATAGAAAACATGTACCCCTTGTTGCATCACTATTTTTATTTATCGTTACAGCCAATCTTATGGGACAACTTCCTTTAAGAATAATTCATTTGAAAAATGGAGGAGAACTTGCATCTCCAACAAACGATATAAACTTAACTGCTGCAATGGCAATTATAGTTCTATTATATTACGTATTTATGGGCATTCGTGCAAAAGGTCATAAATTCTTTTTACATGAACTTAGCTTTACAGGTATAGTAATGGCTCTTGTAGAACTTTTGGAAATGTTTACAAGACCGTTGAGTTTGGCAATCCGACTTTTTGCCAATATATTTGCAGGCGAAATTTTAGTTTCAATAGCTCTCGGAGGGTTAGCATACTTTTTACCTTTACCGATTATGTTATTTGAAATATTGGTTGCATTTATTCAGGCTACAGTATTTATGATGCTTACAATAGCATACATAGGTTCTGCAACAGGAGAACATTAGTTACTTTTAGAAAAAGTATGAAATAAAGGAGAAAAAAAATGGTAGACACAGCTACAATTTCACAAATGGCACACTTAGGTGCAGGTATTGCAATCGGTTTTGGTGCAGTAGGTGCAGGACTTGGTATCGGTTTTGCTACAAAAGGTTTAATGGATGCAGTTTCAAGACAACCTGAAGTTGCTGGTAAAGCTTTCGGTTTCTTCTTACTTGGTGCCGCTTTATCAGAAGCTTGTGCATTGTATGCATTCGTTATAGCATTCTTGCTATTAGGTAAATAATCGGAGAAAATGCAATGGAATTTAATGCAACATTTTTAGTATCAGCAATCAGTTTTATTGTATTCACTATAGTTATGAATATAATATTTTACAAACCGCTTGGAAAAGTAATATCTGAAAGAGAAAAGTTCTTAGATGAGACAAAAAATGACGCTTTTCAATCAAGCAGCAAAGCTGATGCAATTTTAAAAGACAGAGACGATAAACTAAATAAATCAGTTCTTGATGCTAAAAAACTTGTTGCTGAAAAAGTTAATACAGCAAATGAAAATTCCAGAGCAAAAACATCAGAAGCAAAACAAAAATCTATGGAAGAAATAACTTCTGCCAAATCAAATCTTCAAACAGAAGCACAACAATATAAAGAAGAACTTAAAACAAAAGTAAAAGACTTGGCAGAAGTAATATCTTCAAAAGTACTTGGTATGGATGTAAAAATTGAAAATACCAATAATGACATTATAAACAGGATACTTAACTAATATGAACGAATTGTTAAATTTTTGGAACTTAATAGTTGAATCAAACACTTTTAATTTTGTTGTTCTTATTCTTATTTTTGCAATACTGTTCAAAAAAATTAATTTGGCTGACACAATTGACAAAATAAGATTAGACATTGTAAATACGATTGATAATGCAAAAAAAGAACAATCAGATGCAAAAACAAAACTTGCAGGTGCCCAAAAAGCAATTGAGCATATAGATGAAGATATTAAAGACAGATTAAATGAAGCTTCTAAAAGAGCTGAAGGAATTTCAAAACAAATATTTGAAAATACAGATGCTCAAGTTAAACTAATTGAAAAGAATATTGAGCGTGTAATAACAGCTGAAGAAAAAACTCTTTCGGCACAAATGTCAAGTAAGACATTACAAACATCTGTTGCACTAGCTCAGGAACAAATAAAACATATGCTTGAAAACAATCCTGAACTTCATAACAGGTATATTGATGAAAGCATCGACAATATAGATAAGGTATAATCCAATGACTGACAACAAAGTACAAATTACAACATCAGAAAAAATTTACGCTGACTCACTAATTCAAACAGGTAAAGACGGCGCAATGAACTTTGATGAAATTCTTAATGATTTGAACATTATAAAAGACGTTACATCACAATCAAAAGATCTTGTTGAAGTCATGGAAAACCCTGCAATAGACGATAAAACAAAGTATGAAATCATTGACAGCGTTTTCTCAAATCACATAAATGCTAAGATTATCAACTTTTTAAAAGTTTTAATCAATAAAAAAAGATTTAAAGAATTAAATAATATAATTCAGGCATATTCTGATGAACTTGATAAAATCAATAATATTCAAAGAGTAGAAGTAATTTCTGCAGTAGATCTATCCCAAGAACAAATGCAAAGATTAACAGAAAAACTTCACAATAAATTACAAAAAAATGTAATTCTTAGTACAAAACTAGACCAATCAATTATTGGTGGCCTTGTTATAAAAATTGATGATGATGTTATTGATAACAGCCTGAATAATAAATTAGAAAGTTTAAGTAAAAATATAATATAAAGGGGAAATTATGTCACTTATCAAACCTGATGAAATCAGTTCTATAATTAAAAGCAAAATAGAGAACTATGATATTCAAACAGAAGTATCCAATACCGGAACTGTTATAGAAGTTGGTGACGGTATTGCAAGAATTTACGGACTTCGAAATGTTATGTCAAACGAGTTGGTAACATTTGAAGATGGTAAAAATACCTTAGGGATTACAATGAACCTTGATGAAGACAATGTTGGTGTTGTAATTCTTGGTGAATATACCCAAATCAAAGAAGGTATGACAGTTAAAACAACAGGTCAAATTGCATCTGTACCTGTTGGTGATGCACTTATCGGAAGAATTATTGACCCGACAGGTAAACCAATTGATGGTAAAGGCGAGATTGAATCTACAAAAACTCGACCAATTGAAAGAGTAGCTCCTGGTATTGTTGCAAGAAAATCAGTTCACCAACCACTGCAAACAGGTTTAACAGCTATTGATGCTTTAACACCTATCGGCAGAGGCCAACGTGAACTTATTATTGGCGATAGACAAACAGGTAAAACAGCTATTGCAATTGATACAATAATCAACCAAAAAGGACAAAACGTTATATGTATCTATGTTGCAATCGGTCAAAAAACATCTACTGTTGCTCAAATCGCAAAAACATTAGAAGAACACGGTGCAATGGAATATTCAATAATCGTTTCAGCAACAGCTGATGAACCGGCACCACTTCAATACATTGCGCCATTTGCAGGTGTTGCTATAGGTGAAGAATTTATGGAACAAGGGAAAGATGTTCTAATAATTTATGATGACTTAAGTAAACACGCTCAGGCATATCGTGCAATGAGTTTGCTACTTAAAAGACCACCGGGACGTGAAGCATACCCTGGAGATGTATTCTATCTTCACTCAAGATTACTTGAACGTGCTGTAAAATTAAATGATGAATTAGGTGGCGGAAGCATTACAGCATTACCTATTATTGAAACACAAGCAGGTGATGTTTCAGCTTAGATTCCTACAAACGTTATTTCAATTACAGACGGACAGTGATTCTTGGAATCTAATCTTTTCAACTCAGGTGTAAGACCGGCTATTAACGCAGGTATTTCAGTATCACGTGTAGGTGGTGCAGCACAAACAAAAGCAATTAAACAAGTTGCAGGTAAATTAAGATTGGATTTAGCTCAATTCAGAGAATTGGAAGCATTCGCTCAATTCGCATCTGACTTGGATCAAGCAACTAAAAACCAATTGTTAAGAGGCGAAAAATTAACAGAAGTATTGAAACAGCCTCAATACAATCCGTTGAGTGTTGCAGAACAAGTTACAATTCTATTCGCAGCAAACGAAGGAATTCTTGATGATGTTGCAAATACTGATATTAACAAATTCAAAAAAGAATGGTTTGCATATTTAAATACAAATCTATCAGATTTAGCAACAAGATTGAACGATGGTTCAAAACTTGAAGATACAGACAAAGCTCAACTTAAAGAAGCTTTGAAAAACTTTAAAAAAACTTTTTAATCTGTAAATAGACTCAAAGCTTTAGCTACAGGTGCTTTGGTATAAATTTAAGAATTTAATCAAAAACCAAAGCACCGGCAAAAAGCAAATTTAAGATAATGGTAACAAGATATGGCTAACTTAAAAGATATAAAAAACAGAATACAGAGTGTACAAAGTACACAAAAAATTACAAGAGCAATGAAAATGGTTGCTGCAGCTAAAGTCAAAAAAGCTGAAAATGCAGTTAAAACGTCAAGACCTTTTACCGGAGAATTGACCACAATGTTTAAAAAACTGCTTAATTCTGTTGGTAATTACAGTTCTCAAGGTTTAAAGATAAAATCAGCTATTGATAATTATCCTGAACTTTTACAAGTTAGAGATATAAAAACAGTTGGTCTTCTTGTTATAACATCTAATAAAGGGCTTGCAGGAGCTTATAACGCAAATATTGTAAGAAAAACAATCCAAACAATTAAAGATTATAAAGCAAATGGAATAAATACAGTTTTATTTATAGTTGGACAAAAAGGAGTATCATCTCTTAAAAGAAAATGTCAGGAATTAAATTGTGAAATTGCAAAAACATATTTTGAAGCTGCAAATTCACCAACTCCTGAAGGTGCAAATTTAATAATTGAAGATATTGCGGAATATTATGTATCAAAAAAAATTGATAAAATTGAAGTCATAACAACTCGTTTTAAAAACATGATGAGTTATTTTGTAGAAAATTGGGATATTTTACCTTTGCAGAATTTAGGCGAAACACAAGATAACCATCAAGAAAATACTATAGATCCACTAATGGAATTTTTACCAAATATGCACAGCATTTTGCAAAAAGTTGTTCCTATGTATATGACAAATATTCTTTATCAATCACTTTTAGAAGCGCAAGCAAGTGAACTTGCAAGCAGAATGACTGCGATGTCGGCTGCAACAAGTAATGCAGAAAAAATGATTTCAGAATTATCTGTTGTATATAATAAAACAAGACAATTTGCTATTACACAAGAAATTATAGAAGTAGTATCAGGTGCAAATGCTCAATTAGGTTAAACAAAAATAACCTGATTAAGAATTTTAATAAAGTTTAATTACATTTGACTACTTAAAAATGCAAGATTTTCAGGGTTCATCATTGATTGGTATGATGAATTTTGAATACTTGTGTCTTTTTGATTGTTCTCAGCTTTTTGAGCAGCCAATTTTGCTTTTCGTTTTGCTTCAGATTTATTAGTCATGTAAATATTAAGTTTTGGAATTCCTACACCAAGTACAAGTCCAGAATATAAGTAACCTGCGATCTGAGCAATACTTAAGACTCTAAGTTTTCCTTTTGTTTCTTTACGTATAGCATCAGAAACAGCTGAAGATGACAGTTTCTTTAACATTTGTTTAAACGTTAAAGCCTTACCGTTTTCAATAGAATCAATACCTGCTTTTTTCAATCCGCTATGTAATACTTCGTCACGAGTTTTCATAGGAGCATTTAATATTTTTTTATAAATACCTTTACCATGTTCTTTTTCACTGTAATTTAACAGAGATTTATCCATAGCATTTGCGGTAATCTTTGCAACAAAGTTACCTAAAATCAACCAGTTAAAGAATCCTAAAACATCTTTTACAACTGATTCTCTTAATTCATCTTTATCTCTGGCAGCCATAAATCTTGACATAATTGTTACACCATAAATAAATTTGAATTGATCCAGAGTCGGAACAAGCCCTTTAAATTGAATTTTTTTCAACAAGTCCCCAATACCATTTTTCAAACCTATTGATGCGAGTATTCCTCCGCCAAAAGCAGCTGAAGCTAGAGCTTTCATAACCCAGAAGCCTGCAGAATTATCTTTTTGTCTGCCTTCAACACCTACGAAACCGTCACTTCCCGTTTTCTTTTTAGTAAGATATATATTCAAAGGCTGAATAGACATACCAATTGCAGCAGCAATTCCTAAACCTAGCATTGAACGATGTAAATTCATATTTTTCAATGCATTAATGAATTTATTTGCATTAATATCTTTACTTAATTTAAATTCATTACCAACTTTTTCATTAACAAAAGTACGTGAAACATTATATATACTGTCTAACATGTTTGACAAAGTAACTGGATGCTGTTTTTCTGCTAGTTTAAAGTTAGTTTCTGAACCTGTTGCATGTGTAATCACAGATTGAGCATAGGATTTCAAATCTTTTGAAATTGTTGTAGGAGCATTTTTTGAGTAAAGTTCTCCAGAAAATTTCTCAACAAGATTATCTATTTTATCCTTAGGAATTCCAATCCAATCTTCATCAATTCTAGTCTTTGCATTACCGAAAACATCATTTAAATAATCTTTTACAGGAAAAGAATTATTTGCCTTAACTTGTTTATCCCAAGCCTTACCCAAAATTTCAAGAGTTTCATCATCAACAAATATCTTATGAGCTTTAATTCCATATTTATGATTTAATGAAGCAGCAAGAATAAACCCAGCAACAGTACCATATACACCTACTAATGAATGGTTAATAGTACCAGATGCTTCTCTCCTACCTGTTTCCATACCGGCTGCAGGGCCTCTGTTAACAAAATCAATTGTTGTTCTAGGGATAACCATAGAACCTAAATCAACAGCATTTGCACCCCAAGCCTGGTTAGTTTCCAAAAAACGCAAGCCTAAAGTAAATGCATCAAATGCACCTGTAAATTTAACATTTTGACTATTTTTATTATTTATACTATCTTTTTTATTTTGATTTTCTTGTTGAATTTGGGGGATTATTGGCTGTATTTTCATTTTTTATTACTCCTGATTTGTAAAAGATTTGAATGCTGTTTTATTTTTTAATATTGTTTGAGAAAAATCATCTACATGAATTATCATAGATTTAACACCAGTATAAGAAAGATTATTTATATCTGAAGCATCCGCTTCCGATGAGTCTGAGCGAGTGTTAGTTATCTTTGCTTGATTATTTTCTGCATTCATTTTCGCCAGTTCTTCAGCATGTTTTTTATTTGTTTTCGACCGTGTATATAATGGGATAAAAACGCCTAATGCTAATAATGAGAATACAATATTACCTATCTGACAAATAGTTCTTAAACGCTTGTCACTCACTGTTACTAATTCATCAGAAGACTTAAGGGTAGTATGCTTAGCCCAGAACCAGAATTTCTGTAACGCATTTGCATTTTTGTCTGGTTTTCCTAACCTGTTAATCAAATGAACACCTTTATCTTTGTTCATCTTTTCAAGTAACGTTGCTATTCCTTTTGCTACATAATCACCTAAGAAATAAAAACTTGAAAATGTTGCAATATCACGAACTGTGGCTTCTCGCAATTCATTTACATCTTCTGCTGCACCCATACGGCTTGCAAATGTCGCTGTAGAAATAATTCTCGCCTGATCCATTGTAGGGAAAAGACCTTTAAACTGGAACATTTTCAAAGATGGTTTATCCATAAACATTGAAAGAGCCGCAACCCCAATCATTGAACCAATAGATATAAATTTCTGGGTCAATAATTGAGCTTTTTCTTTAGAAGTTAATTCCCTATGTTGACCTTGTTTGCCAAAATCTTTATAAATAGGAGCTCCCTTTTGACCGGAAGTTTTGTGCGTAATCCATCTATTAATTGGCTGCATTGAAATAGCAAGCGGAATAATTAATCCTAACCCCCCAACACTCTTCCAATTTACAAGTTTTTTAGCTCGTTTGAAGTAATCGGAAAGTTTTGAAGGATCGGTGATATTTTCTTTTACAACACCTCTCAACAATTTTACCGTATCATCACATATTGATTCTAAATTATTTGAGAAGTAGCCTCTATCACCTTTAAATTTGATATTTTCTGCAATATGAGTTTCTTCTATTATTGCATTATAAGCATTTTTAACAGCTTTTTTATCAAGTTTTTCAGACATAACAGCATCAGTTAAGGAATTTAATGCATCTTTAATTTTCTGATTTCCTACAACTACATTACCGCTGTTATCTTTTGAAATTTTAAATATATCTGCAAAATGTTTTTCAGAAAATCCATCTACACCGGACAAACTTGAAAGCTGGTTTCTAAATGTATTGAAAACACGATCTCTTACAGTTGCCCCTTTTGCCTCACCATAAAATTTATGAACTTTATCTATAGCATCACCATTTGCCCAAGTATTAACAAGGTTTGCTTTCTTGAATTTGCCCATAATAGGGTTTCTAAGAAGTGATGCAACACCCATTACTATAAAACTTGGGATTAAACAGTTTACAATAAGTCCTGAAGATTCACGTCTAAAAGCTTCAAAACCTGCATGGCCGTTAGACTCTTTTGTTTCAATTATAGTTCTTGGAACAATTGCAGTCGACAAATCAAGAGCTGTTACATTTACCATAGGGTATTTTTCACATAATTGAACAGCACTTATTAAGCCATCACCTAAACCTCCAAATGATGGGGGTTGTTGTTTTGAACTATTTTGCCCTTTTTGTTTTTGAGGGGTATATTTATAATTTTCTGAACTACCTAATCTTAATTTTTCAATCATAATAATGTCTGGATTAAAACTACACACCTATTATAACAATGACACAAGAATAATAAAAGTCGGGCAAAAAAAAAATTGCGCACTAAACGAAAATTGTAAAGGAGATATTAAGATGTATTTTTGATTTTTTATTTAAAAATAGAATATTTTAAACGAAAAAATTTTTTATTATTGAAAGATTTCTAAAAAAAATAACCAAAATCTGAAATTTTAGCAAAATTTAAATGCAAAATTTTTGTAAATAATTGTAACAATTACGCTTAATATTTGGACAAGATATATCTTATTTATATATTTTTATAGTTTTGAACGAATTCAATGGCATGCTCTTTTGTAGATACATCCCCGGAAAGTTGAGCTTCATGTAACGCATCCATAATTTCACCGAGCTTATGTGAAGGCTTAATATTCAATATTTCCATAACATCATTACCACTCAACAATTTTGGTAATGGCAACAGATTTTCTCTAGTTTCAAGATAAAACTTCAACAACATATTCAAAGAACTTATATTTCGTTCAACAATTGCATCGGTTATTTCGGGGCCTCTTGCTGACAAGCGATCAGCTTGAGCAAGAATAATAGCATCTATAGAGTTTGTATCCATTTTACGAACATAACGCATCATAATTTTTTCAGTAATTTGAGGCGCAGTCATAACATGAGAAGGATAGATATGATATTTTATCATAGAAGAAATATAATCAATTTGTTTGTTTGAAAAATGTAAATCTTTCAAAAATTTGACAGCCATCTTAGATCCGACATCATCATGTTTTATAAATCTGTGCTTTCCTTCTTCGATTGTCCAAGTAGAGAATTTTCCAATATCATGCATAAATCCTGCAAGTTTTAGATGAGCTAATCTTGGGAAGCCGCCAAAATCAAGACTTTGCAAATGAGTTTTTACTTCATCTTGTGCATTTTCATATAAAGATTGAATTTGTTTAACAGTTTCAATTGAGTGATGAAACAAATCAAGATGATGATGAGAGTTTGGCGGAACCTGCTTCAATTCTTTAACAAACGGGAAAATTTCTTCTAAAATCCAAGTTTTATTCATATTTTCCAATGCTTTATGAGCGAATTTTCCACTAAATAATTTTAGTATTTCATAATTAATTCTTTCAACAGCAGGTTTATGAATTAAATTCGAATATTTACAAATCGCACTAATAGTTTCCGGAGCCAAGTCAAAACCAAGTAATGATTGAAATCTATAAACACGAAGCAATCGTAAAGGATCATCTTCAAAATTATGTTCATTTACATAATTTAAGCACTTGTTATAAATATCTGTAATACCGCCAGCGATATCAACAACTTCAAAATTTCTGATATTTACGGCAATTGCATTTATTGATAAATCTCGACGCATCAAATCTTTTTCAATAGAGCCGCCAACAGGATTTGTTACATCAATATAATAAATCTTATCAGGAAGAACTACTCGATAAATTTTATTTTCGACATCGAGAGGAACAAACGTTGCGTCAAAAAGATTTACCAATTTCAATGCAAAATCCCGAGCATCTTCATCCATAACAATTATATCTCTGTCAACAGTATCTCTGTCCATTAAATAATCTCGAACAGCACCGCCTACAAGATAAATTTCATTATCAAATGCCTGTTTTATCTTTGATATAATCGTATCAGATTTAATTTTTTCCGTAATTTTCGTATTCATATATTAAATTCCCTAACGCAACAATTACAGCCGTTTCGGCCTTCAAAATAAGATTTCCTAAAGTCAACATAGGAATATTATTTTCTTTAAACATAGAAAATTCCCTATCGGAAAAACCGCCTTCAGGTCCTATAATAACTATTATTTTATCATCTTTTTTTATAGGATTTTTACTGCAATATTCATGTAAATTCATAGTTGAAAGTCTTTCACAAAATGCAATAATTTTATATCCTTCATTTTTTAATTTAAATATTTCTTCAAACGATGAAAGTTCAAAACATTTTGGCACATAAGCCCTCTCACATTGCTTAGAAGCCTCATACATAATTTTTTGCCATTTACTGATTTTCTTTTCAATAACAGATCTATTAAGAGCGCAATTATCAGTACAAATAGGATAAACCCCATCTGCACCGAGTTCTGTTGCTTTTTCGATAATAATTCCTTGAGCACTGCTTCTAAGCGGGCTTTGTCCAAGATATAATCTAAAATCCAAACTTCTAGAAGACTTATAACTATTTTCAACATAAACTGTTATATCCGTATTACTAACTTTTTCAACAACAGTTTCGTATTGAATTTGATTTTCGTCAATTAAAAGAAGCTTTTCACCTTTTTTTATTCGTAAAGACTTTGCAA
>CALVGY010000041.1 GCA_944327215.1 Candidatus Gastranaerophilales bacterium
GAAATTTTGGATTTTTTAGGATATGAATTAGTTATTCAAGAAAAGAAAAAGAATTAGCAACAAAAAAGACCTATATAATAGGTCTTTTTTAATATGTTTATTGGAATATTGTTTTAGTTTATACCATAATCTACAATTACTTTTGCCAAAATTCCATTGATAAATGATGCGCTGTCATCTGTTGAATATTTTTTGGCAAGTTCAAGAGCTTCATCGACAACAACTTTCATTGGGGCATCTTTCATATAAAGCAATTCAATAATTGCTATACGTAATATGTCTTTGTCCATTCTGATTAGACGCGTTACGTCCCAATTTTTTACGTATTTTTGTATAATATCGTCGATTTCAGCGTGATTTTTTTGGAACATTTCTGCAATTCTTATTGCATATTCTTTTACTTCGTTTTGAGAATCGAGAGTTGTAAATTCTGCTATTTCTAATGCAGTAAGAGCTTTTTCCGCAATATCAATCATATCATTAATGCTTTTTGTTAAATCAGATGTCAGTGGAAGTTGCACAGGGATATTGACTGCGCCTATAGGACGTTTAAGATTAATTTCCGCATCAGCTTCATAATTTTCGATATTGTCACGCATTACCATTAATGAGCCGACTGCTGTTTTCAATTCATCTGTTGCACTGCTTTTTAATATTCTGACTGATTTTAAAATTATGTCATCCAAATCTTTTTTAGAATAATTTGTTATTTTTTTATCAAATTGTGAGAAAAGTATAAAGGCCAATTCTCTTGATGCTCTGCGCGCTTGCATATATTCACCTCTTTTTATTATCATTTACACAAGCTTTATGCTATCATGAAAAATTTTTATCTACAAGAAGATTTGTATTTTGAAAATGTTTTTTCAAAATTGTTTAATTTTTCTTTTGTATTATTGACTTCTTCAAGAAGAATTGATCCGAGATTTTGTGTATCTCTTATTTCAAAATCAGAATTTTCAATCAATGTCTGAATTAGAACTTTTGTAATGGTAGTTATTTTTTCAAAATCGCAAAGAATTGTACACAATTCTTCTTCCATATTCTCAAAATTATCCTGCCTCATTTTGACCTCCAATTTGAAAATTTTACCATTTATGTTTTAAATTTTCACTTAGACAAAAGTCTATATAAATTAGACAGTGTGCCGATATTGGCCATAATTTTCCGGAAATATTTGTAATAAATTTGTGATTTCAAGATAAATAATTCAATATATTGCATTATATATGTTTTTTCTATTATAATTAAAGAAAAAGGCGGTTATGTATGAAAAAAAATTTTTTCTTATTAGCAACACTTTTAATGTCTATGTTACCTGCTTGTGCAGTTAATTGGCAAGTGGTAGACACAAATATTCCAAATTTTAACCTTTATATTGATGTTGATTCTATTAAAGGTGTTAGTGATCAGGAATTTCTTTATGCTATAAAGTATAATGTTGATGGCAAACCTGAAAAAGTCGCTTTTATAAAGTCTGATTTGTCGGATAATTATATCGGAGTAATTGAGGCTGGTGATTTTGAGGAAGAAAATTATCGTCCGGCTGCTGTTTTTGCAACTCCTCATGTATTTATGAAGCCTATTGACGATGATTCTTTTTTAACTTTTACTCATAAATACTTGGCGAGCATGTCTGATAATGAGTTTAGAGCAAATTCTTCAGATATTGCAAATGACGGTAGTATTCCTGTTCTTTCAAATGGCGATCAGAGTGGGCAAGAATCAAATACAAAAAATGTTTCATATAAGTCATCAGGACAAAATATAGCTCCTGTTAAGATGCAAGAATATGTTTCGTCTGTCTGTTCAATTTTGAAACAAAACTGGAATCCGCCAAAATCAGGGCGTAATTCTCAAGCTATTGTGATAATTACTATTGGAGAAGATGGCGGTCTTTATGAATATCATTTTGCTCAATCTTCTAAAGATGAAGCAACTGATCGTTCTATAATCAGTGCTATAAAAAGAACGGTGCCATATCCGTCATTGCAAAATGTATCTAAAAATTCAAAAACTTATAATTTCCAATTTTTGTTTGATTACAAATTGTTTAGAAAATCTGTAATTTAAAACCAGTTCTGTTATTAAATCGCAAAAAAAAAGAACCTTTTTATAAAGGTTCTTTTTTTAATAAATTAAAATTTTAAAAATTCTACACAGCTTTTTGAACTTTGCCTGCTCTTAAGCAAGATGTGCAAACTTTAATTCTTTTAACAGTTCCGTTCATATTAACTTTTACAGATTGTAAGTTTGGTTCTTGAGTATGAACTATTTGTTTATGCGAGAATGTTAATTTCGCTGCTTTAATCGGTGCTTTACCGCATATTTCACATTTTTTTGCCATAATTTGATTTCCTTTTCTAGCTAGTTAGTGTATTATCATAATATATGAAAAATATCAAAAATCAAGTTGCATGTTAAAATAATTTAAGGTAAAGGTTGATATGTAACAATTTCACAAATACTTGAATAAAATTTTTTGTTATGTTATATTTCAGCTAGAACAATTTATAAGTTTATTAGGGTATGGAAATATGAAAAGTTCAACTATCAGAAGATCAAATTTGTCTAAGGAAAAAATGGCTGTATTGGAAGCTTTGTCCAATTACAAGTCTAATTATTATGACAATTCTCCAAGCGTTTATGTCAGACCAAATAAAGAAAAAGAACTCGATTTGCTTTGGCAGAATTTTAAGGTGAATCAAAAAAATGAAAAATCACCTAATGTTTATTTAGCTGCAGGCTTTATAACAGGCGCTGTTGTCATGCTTTTGTTAGTTGTTTTGATAAGCTTTTCAGCTAATGGTATAAGCTCTTTCCGTGAAAAAATCGCGTCTTCTCCTGTTGCGATTAAAAAAGAAAAATTGAATCTTAATTTTATACCAGCTTCTTCTGAAAAAAGTGAAGAACAATCTGTCGCAAATGAACAATATACCGTTCAAAGCGGGGATACTATGGAAGCTATTCTTGTAAGATTCTATGGTTCTTATTCAAAAGAAAAAGAAGCTCTTGTTTTAAAAACAAATAATATGACAAACCCTAACAAATTATCTATCGGACAAAAACTTATTATCCCTATGGAAGAACAACCTCAATAAGTTGTTTGTTAGGATTTAAATTATAGGGATTTGAGCTGTTAATTTTATTGGGGCTGATGTGAAAAATTTATTATTAAAATATGCAGTTTTATTAATTGTTATTATTGCCGCCGTCTTATTTATGTTTCCTGTTGGCGAAAAATCTTCTGACAATGAAGTTATTTTTTGGACACTTCAGATGAGCGATTTTTCCCCTTATATGAACAAGGTTATAAAAGAGTTTGAAGCTCAAAATCCTGAAATTAAAATTAAATGGATTGATGTTCCATTCTCCGAAGGTGAAAAAAGAACTCTTGCTTCTGTTTTGAGTGATAATCCGCCTGATTTAATTAATCTGAACCCTGATTTTGCAGCTCTTTTGGCTCAAAGAGGTGCTCTTTATCAAATAGATGAAAAGTACAGTGAACAATTTAACAAACCTGTTATAAATTCTTTGAAAGTTAATGGTAAATTATATTCTTTACCTTGGTATGCAACTTCTGCGGTTACAATTTATAATAAAAAATTGTTAGACAAATCAAGGGCGAAGCTTCCTGCAACATACGAAGATATTGTAAATATTGCACCCGCGATTAAAGAAAAAACAAATGCTTATGTTCTTCTTCCTAATATTACCGAAAATGATACAATGCTAAGGATTTTGAACAAGTATGGAGTGGATTCTCCTGAAAATATAAATTCAAAACAGTCTCAAGAAGTCTTTGACATGTTTAAAAATCTTTATCAAAAAAACTTAATTCCAAAAGAATCAATAACTCAAACGCATAGAGAAGCTTTGGAAAAATATATAGCTGAAAATATAGTGTTTTTCCAAGCCGGTGCAAATTTTTTGACAATGATTAAAGAAAATGCCCCCTCAACTTATAAAAATACCGATGTAGCCCCTCAAATTACAGGAAAACTTGGGCAAAATGATTTTTCATTGATGAACTTTGTAATTCCTTTACGTGCAAAACATAAAGATGAAGCTTTAAAATTTGCTCTGTTTCTTACAAACAACAAAAATCAATTGGAATTAGCAAAACTTACAAATATTCTTGCTGTTAATGAAGAGACTTTGAAAAATGATTTTTATAAAAATTATGATGAAAATGATTTGATGTCAAAGGCTCGTGTAATTAGTGCCAAGCAGTTATATCATATAGAACCTGCTATGAAGCCTGAAAAAAATCAAAAAGAAATTAATACCCTAATAAATACTGCAGTTCAACAAATTCTGATAAACAAAAACACCACCAAAAATATTCTTGATGATGTTTCTGTTCAATATAAAAAATTAATTGCTAATTAACAGTAAAAACCGCATGGCCCGAAAAAGCTTGGCATTCCCAGTCCGCATCCAAAAGGCCTAAACGCTGGTGCAAATCCGAAAAATCCTCCGCCAAAAGGTCCGCATCCATATATACTTGATGTCATAAACGGGTTACAACCGAATATTCCAAATGGTGATGAAACCATTGCAGCACCTATAGTCCCCATAGTCCCTGTATAGTTAGAAACAGGGTTTCCGTAACCAGCCATATTGTTTACTGCATAGCCAAGATAGCTGCCAGTGTGTTGTTGAATTTCTCGGGATACTTCATTTCGTAATGCACCATTCATAACGTTATACCCAAAGTTCATTAGAGCATCACCTGTAGGCATTCCATTATTTTTTGCGTTAACGTATCCGAGGGTGCTGCCCATTAAAGCATTAACATTACTTAGTGCATATATTGCGTTGCTTATACTCATAATTATCTTCCTATATATACTTTATATATAAAAAGTATTTTCAAATAAGAAAATTGCTAAAAAAACTCATATTGTTAAGTTATGTAACGGAGCAGTTTCAAAATATTAAAGTTTACGCTAAAAACAGCCGATTAAAATAGTAAGGAAACAATGAAAAGGGATTTGATCTTATGGCAATGAGTGTTTATAATGCACAGTATAAATTAGGGATTGACACAAGCGTTTTAAAGCAAGTTTCTCAAGAAATTTTGAAACGTGCGGCCGAAAAAAACAGCCAATATAACACTTCATCTACTAATAATATTTTCAAAACTACAGATTTAGGTCTTGATTTGTATAAAGGAAATGTTGATACAAATGTTGCAAGACAAGTTGCGATGAATAATTCAGGATTTCAAATCCAATTAAATTCAAATGTATTGCAGTCAATTCAATATTTGAATGCAAAAGCCGCTCAAAATGTTCAAAAAAATGTTGATGGAAAAATTACAGTAGCTTTGAATGAAGGTGTTGGCCATATTGAAAATAAAGAAACAACTCCAAAATTCAACAGTATTATAAGTATGTCAACAGGTAAAGATAAAAATGGTTCAGCTCCTTCATATAAAGGTGAATTCTTATTTATCAAAAAAGATAAAGAAAAAGAAGAAGCTGCTTCTATATAAATAATAAAAAAAAACAATTTATGAAAATAAATTGTTTTTTTATTTATAAAATTTAAATTATTTGTTATTTTTCATCTTCTTTTAGTTCATTTACAAGATTATAAAATTCTTGTTCTAGTTCTTTTTCTGCATTTTGTTGTTTTTGGTCTTTTTTATTTGAAGAATTTTTTTCACGTTCTTTTTGTTCTTCAAGGGCTTTTTTTCTTGCGTTGATAACATTTGCAACATTCATCATAGCCAGAGAATTTAAAGTCGCTCTTAGCTGGGCGCTTCTGTCAGTGTATCTTTGGCTATCATTATTTTCATCTTCTTCGCTTTGTCTTTGTTGCGCAAAATATTCTCCGCCTTGTCCCATTTTATCGTCTTGGGTTTTGGCAGCAGTGCCTGAAATATCTCCGCTTTTGAAATTGAAGGAACCGCCGATTCCGAAGAATCCTGCTGATCTGTTATCGACCATAATCTAACCCTCTATGTGTGTTTATTAAATTCCTGATAAATAATATCAGATTTAATAGTATATTAACTCGTCTGAATGGATTATTTTGCTATACTATTAACAAAATGTTACATATTTTTTGCAAAATTTATATAGTTTTGAATTGTCATAAAAATCTGATTTGTCTTGAAAAAATCGCCCGGATATGTTATTATAATATTATATTTTGAAAAAACATCAGGAAGGATATATATGAGAAGATTTAAAGGTTTTACTCTTACAGAATTGATGGTTGCTCTTGCAGTTATTGGTATTCTTGTTGCAATAGTTACTCCGGCTATTGTACGTATGAGACCAAATAAAAATAAAATGATGGTTAAAAAAACTTTTTATACAACTGAGCAGATTGTAAGTACATTAATTAATGATACCAGAATGTACCCTGATTATCATTTGGCTTGTGATTTAGCAGCCGGTGCTGTTGACTATGAATGTGCTTGGGGGTTTGATTATGACGGATCTGTTAAGCACGAAGGCGAAACTTATGTTGGAGATGATAAATTTGCCGGCTTGTTTAAGAGTATGTTAAATGTTAAAGCAAATACTGCTGATGATGAATACGTATTTACGACTAATGATGGTGTAACTTGGGATTTGACAGGAACTATCGGTGCTTGGGATCCAGGACACAGAGACAGCGTTGAAGATGCAGGTATTGGAACTATATTGATTGATGTAAACGGATCAGAAGATCTTGGTGGTGAAGGTCCTGATTGTTTACAAACAGCTAGCGGATGTGATGCTGATAACTTTGACAGATATAGAATAGAAGTTCTTGCAAATGGCAAGATGCGTATTAATGAAGATGATACTGAAGCTATTAAATATGCGTCAATAAATACTTCTATAAGAGATAATTAAAGCAATCGAATAATCGCGCTTGAAAAATTTCAAGTGAGGAAAGTCCGTGCATTCAAGGACAAGTTGCCGGGGAAAGCCCGGACGGCGTGAGCCGGTGGAAAGTGCCACAGAAATGTAGACTACCGATGGATTTTATATCACAGGTGATGGTGCAACGGTGAGGTAAGAGCTTCACCAGCGATACTGAGAAGTATCGGCTAGGTAAACCCCAGCTGAATGCAAGGTTAAATTGAGGGTTATAATGGCTGTCCGCCAACTTCAGAAAAACCGCTAGAGATTGAAAGTAATTTCAATACCAGACAGATGATTATCTAGAAACAGAACACGGCTTATGAGTTGCTTTATTTTATATAAAAAATCTCCCTTTTTTAGGGAGATTTTTTATTATTTCAAATTCAATTTTCTAATTTATTTTTGTTTTTTAGCTTCAGCTTCTTTTTTAGCTTGTTTAGCAAGTTCTGCGCTGTTATCAATAGATTTTTGAACTTCTTTTTTTACATTTGCAGGATCATATTCAGGATTTATGTATTCAATCTTTGCGCTTTTCTTTAATGATTCTGTCAAATTATCTATCATTTCAATTTGTTTTTGATTTTCAAGATATCCTTTGATATCATTTTTTACTTTTTCAAATGGTGTTTGACCGGCTGCTGCTCTGTCTGTAACCATAATGATATGGTAGCCGAATTGTGTTTTTACAGGTTTGTCTGAAATTGTGTTAGGCTTCATTGAAAAAGCTGCTTTTGAAAATTCCGGAACCATTTCTTTAGCTGTGAAGAAGCCTAAATCTCCACCTTTTACAGCTGAAGTTGTATCTTCAGAATTTTCTTTAGCTAATTTCGCAAATTGTGTTGGATCTTTTTTTATTTCTGCTAATAATTGATTTACTTTTGCTTCTTTTGCTTTTATTTCTTCATTTACTTTTGCTGTTATAGAAGCATCATCAAGATTTTTGTTTTTTGCATCTGATTTAATGATTTCTGTAATTTCTTTTGGGTTAACAGAGATTAAAATATGTGATGCTCTTACTTTGTCCGGGTATTTAAATTTATTGATATTTTCGTTATAGAATTTTTTAGCTTCTGCATCAGAAACTGATGAATTTCCTAATTCTTTAGCTAATTTTTTCATTTTAACTTCTTCTTTTAAATCAGCTTTAAATTGAGAATTAGAAACACCGTTTTCTTTTAAGATTGCATCTAACTGTTCTTTTGAACCGACTTTATCAATAATTTCTTTAATTGCTTCGTCAACATCTTTATTTGTTACTTTAATGCCTCGTTTTTGGATTTCTTCATTTAATAATGACTTAACGATGAGTTCGTTAACTATACGATCTTTTAAAAGCAGGTAAATAAAGCTGTTTTTGTCTTTTTTTACGTCAACCCCTAATGCTGCAAGCATACCGCCGCTTGATTGTTTATCCATCATTTGGTCAAATTGGGCTTGAGTAATCACACTGTTATTAACTTTTATAATAGCTTCATGTGATTTTAAACCGCAGCCTGCAAACATTACTGCTGATACAGCAAGCACGGCTAATAATTTTTTCCCTCTCATAATTTCTCCTTTTTGATACTAAGTTATTTCTTTTTATTTAAATTCATTTCGTGTTTTATTTATATAATAAAACAAATCTATTAAAATGTTAAATACTTCATTAAAATTCATATAAGAATTATTCAAAAGTAGTATAGAATTACCTTCAAGACAAGAAGATGGTGCAATTGTGTATTTTATTCGTTTAAGAATTTCTGATGGAAGTTTGTGTTGAATTAATTTCCATTCAGCTTGAAGATATGGTGTATATATTCTTATATTGCTTTCTGTTTCGCGAATTAGTGTTATTTTAGCTTCTGTTGCGGCAAGTCTTATTCTAATAAGTTTTATTAGATTTTCTACGCTTTCTGGTGGTTTTGCAAAACGGTCTTTCCATTCTTCTGTTATATAATCAAGTTCAACTTCGGATTTGACATCAGCCAAGCGTTTATATTCTATCATTTTTTGTTCGGAAGATCCGACCCATTCATCCGGTATGAATGCTGTAACATTTATATCAACAATTGTTGGCGGTGTGTTGTCTACGACTTCGCCTTGAAGTTCGTGTACGGTTTCTTCTAAAAGCTGGCAATAGGTATCGAAGCCAACATTTACCATATGTCCGTGTTGTTTTGTGCCTAAGATATTGCCGACTCCTCTTATTTCAACGTCACGCATGGCAATTTGATAGCCGCTGCCAAGTGTTGTAAATTCTTTTATTGCTTTTAATCTTTGAACGGCATCTGCTGTTATCTCTTTTGATTTTGTATAAAGACAATAGCAATAAGCTTGGCGTTGTGAACGTCCGACACGACCTCTTAATTGATAAAGTTGAGCGAGTCCGAATTTGTCGGCGTTATGAATAATCATTGTATTGGCATTTGGGATATCAATACCATTTTCAATAATTGTTGTGGCCAAAAGGATATCATATTCATGGTTTGCAAAATCAATAATTACTTTTTCCAAAGTTTTTTCATCCATTTGCCCATGACCTATTGCAATTCTTGCATTTGGAACAAGTTTTTGTAATTGTATTTTGAATTCATCTATTGTTTCAACTCTGTTATAAAGGTAGAAAACTTGCCCTTCTCTATCAAGTTCATGTATAATTGCATTTTTTACAATATTTTCATTCCATTCTCCGACATAGGTTTTGATTGGAAGTCTGTTTTTAGGTGGGGTATTTATGATTGACATATCTTTAATGCCTGATAAAGACATATAAAGAGTTCTTGGAATAGGTGTGGCAGACATTGTTATGATATCAATGTTTTCACGAAGTTGTTTTAGTTTTTCTTTATGTCTTACACCAAACCTGTGTTCCTTATCTATTACAAGTAATCCCAAATCTTTGAAGATTATTCCGTCTTGTAAGAGTCTGTGCGTACCTACTACAACATCGCATTCGCCTGTAGCTAAGTGTTTTATTGTCTCTTTTTGTTCTTTCTTGCTTCTAAATCGTGATAAAAGTTCGACATTGACACCAAATGGCTTAAATCTTTCAGATATTGTTTGGTAGTGCTGAAATGCCAAAATCGTTGTCGGAACAACTACAGCTACTTGTTTGCCTGAAGTTACCGCTTTGAATATCCCTCTCATTGCAACTTCTGTTTTCCCAAAGCCGACATCCCCGCATATTAGCCTGTCCATAGGCTGTTCGCTTTCCATATCAGCTTTTACATCATTGATTGCTTTCATCTGATCAGGTGTTTCTGTGTATTCAAAGGCTTCTTCCATTTCTACCTGCCAAGTTGTGTCAGGCAAGAATTGTATTCCTTTTTGCATTTTTCGTTTTGCATACAATCTTAAAAGGTCATAGGCAACTTGTTCAACTTCTTTTTTGACACGTGTTTTAGTGTTTTCCCAGTCTTTACCCCCCATTCTGGAAAGTTTAGGTTTTATTGAACCTGAGCCTCTATATCTTACAAGCAGGTTAATTTGTTCTGCAGGAATATGAAGTCTGTCTTTGTTTGCGTATTCGATAGTTAAGTAATCTTTTAGCTGCCCATCAATTTCTTGTTGAGACAGACCTTTATAAATTCCGACCCCGTGAACGCTATGTACAACATATTCACCCTCTTTTATATCGTTGATATTTTCTATATATTCAGGCTTTTCTTTGTAATATGAGCGTTTTGATGAGGTAACTTCTTTGGTTCGCTTATTGAATAATTCTCGGTCTGTTAGAACAATTGTTTTGAAGTCTTCAAGAATTGAGCCTGCAGATGAAATACTTTCGTTGTATTCAACATCAAAAATGTCGCGTTCTGATAAGATTTCTTTCACTCGTTCAGGGTAATCTGTCGCTATTATTATTCTGTATTTTGAACTGTTTTCAGATGTTTGAGATTGGTATTTTTTTATAAATGCAGCTATTTCATCTAAGTTCGCTCCAAAATTTTGTACCGGAAGAGAATTAAATTCTACAATCTCTTCCATCTCGCTGTCTAAAAAATTGTTTAAGGCTACTTTTACAAAACCTGCACTTTTTTGAATGAATTCTTCAAAAGTTACGTGGTTTCTATCTTTTAGTTCTACATTTAATCCAAGTTTTAAATTTTCTTGAAGCTGTTCTTCTAAATTTTTGTCAACATTTTCATATTTGGTGTAAAGTTCAGAAGTTTCATCGTAAACAAGTATGTAATCGTTGAAATAATCTAGTATGCTTATGAGATTGTCGTTTAAATAGCTTTGATAAACATCTATGCCTTCGTAATACCCTTCTTCATCTTCTTTTTTTATAATATCAGGGATGCCGTTCTCAAGAGTAAACTTGTACATAGGCATGATTTTTACGGATTTTATTTTTTCGATAGATTTTTGGGTTTCGTTATTGAAATATCTTATGTCAACTATTTCATCTCCCCAAAGCTCTATTCTGACAGCATTTTTGTCAAGAGAAAATATATCTATAATATCCCCTCTTATGCTGAATTCACCGATATCACTCACCATTGTGGAATGTTTATACCCTAAATCCACAAATTTTTGTGCAATCTTTTTTACATCTATTTCGTCGCCGATTTTAAAATTTATTGAATGTTTTTTATAAAAATCTTCTGTCGGAAATTTTTCGAGCAAAGTTTTGACAGGAGCAATTACAACATTCGGTCTTTCAAGTAATATCCTTACCTGTTCTGCATAATCATAACGATTTGGCGGAACACTTTCGTACATCGAAATATTTTGAAACGGGATTAAGTCAGATTCAACTCCAAATGCTTTTTTTAAGTCGTTTTGATACTTTAGTGCATTTTGTTCTGTAGATGTGATTACAAGTATTTTTTTCTCTGTAATCTTTTGTATTTTTTGTATTAATAAAAGCCTTAAAAGAGTAGTAAGCCCTGTTACGGCAAACGAAAATGACTTTGCCAGGTATCTTTCAAACAAAGCGTAATTCAAATCATTTTCTGGACTTTGAATTTTAAACATAGTATTATTTTATCATAAAATAAAAAACCGGCTTGTAAGCCGGTTTTTTGTATATCTGTTTGAAATATTAACGTTTTGAGAATTGGAAACGTTTTCTTGCACGTTTACGACCGTATTTTTTACGTTCTTTAACACGTGGGTCACGAGTTAACAAACCTTCTAAACGTAATACGTTTCTGTATTCTTCATTAGCTTTAACCAAAGCTCTTGAAATACCATGTCTGATAGCTCCGCATTGAGCAACAACACCGCCGCCTACTGCTTTTACTTTTACATCGTATTTTTCTTGATTGTCTGTTAATACTAATGGTCTGTATACTAACATTTCAATAGCAGGTCTGTTGCCGATATAATTTTTCAATGTTTTACCGTTAACAAAGATTCTGCCTTTACCTTTTACAAGTTTTACAACCGCAATAGAGGTTTTTCTGCGGCCTGTTGCCATAATTTCTTTATCTGCCATTATTTAGCCTCCTTTTCAAGCACAATCGGTTTTTGTGCTGCGTGCGGATGTTCAGGTCCGTTGTACACTTTTAATTTTGTAAATTGAGTGTCGCCTAAAGTGTTGTGTTGAAGCATTCCTTTTACTGCTTTTTCAATTAAAAGTCTTGCATCTTTTTCACGTAATTCTTTTACGCTTGCACTCTTTAATCCACCAGGGAAACCTGTATGGTGATAATAGATTTTATCTGTTTCTTTTTTACCTGATACCAAAACTTTGTCAGCGTTGATTACGATAACGAAATCACCTGTGTCTACGTTTGGTGTGTATTCAGGTTTATTTTTTCCTCTTAAGATATTTGCTACTCTGGTAGCTAATCTGCCAAGGATTTCTCCTTCAGCATCAATTAAATACCATTTTCTTTCTACTTCAAGAGGTTTTGCTGAATATGTTTTCATGCTAAGTCTCCGTTTTTTATTCTCTACAAGATTTGTAGATTTAATTATATGTTACTTCAATTAATGTCAACCCGTATGGACTGACGGTTTGCCCTGCTTTTGTTCTGTCACAAGCTTCAAGTACTTGTTGCATATGCTCAGCAGGAAGATTGTGCCCTTCTATTTCAAGAAGGGTGCCGACGATTGTTCTTACCATATTATACAAAAATCTGTTTCCTATAATATCAATAATTATTTTATCGCCGTCTTTTTTACATTCGGCTGATTTTATAAAACAAACTGTGCTTGGGTTTAGCGTTCCGGAACTTTTGAAACTCGAAAAATCATGCTCACCTATTAAATAATTTAAGGCTTTTTGCATTCTTTCCATATTGATGTCAAATTTTATTCTCATCAAATCGCCATCAAAAGCATTTTTACATTTTCTGTTAATAAAAACGAATCTGTAATGTCTGCTTTTTGCTGATTTTTGAGCGTGAAACTTTTCATCAACCTGTTTCAAGTCACTAACAGAGATGTCTTTAGGAAGAATTTCATTTAACTGATAGACAAACTTTGAAGCAACAATAGGTTTGTCTGTGTCAAAATGTATTGTCTGCCCTAGAGAGTTAACACCTTTATCTGTTCTTCCGGAAAAGATTGTTTTAAAGTGCCGATTATTATTTGCGGTATCACCGCTTATCAATGTACTGATTGCTTTTTCGAGTTCTCCTTGTATTGTCGGGGTTTCTATTTCTTTGCCATTTTCAAATTGAATTTGACTTCCGGCATAGTTTTTCCCGATATATTGAACTCGAAGGGAATAACGCATAGCTTATACCAATTGGATTAAAGCCATTTCTGATGCGTCACCGCGTCTTGGAGGTAATCTGAATATTCTTGTGTATCCGCCTTGACGGTCTGAATATTTTTTACCGATTACTACGAAAAGTTTTCTTAAAACTGTTTCTTCTGCTAATTTTTTGTCTGCAGAAGGAGCATCAAAAACTTCTCCTGTTGCTAAATCCATAAATTTGCCAGTTTCTTTGTCAAAAATGAATTTAGCTGCTTGACGACGAGCGTGTAAATCGCCTCTTTTTGCAAGGGTGATAATTTCTTCAGCGTATGGTTTTAAAGCTTTTGCTCTTGCCATAGTTGTTTTGATTTCACCATGTACAAAAAGTTCTGTCGCCAAAGAACGTAACAAAGCATTTCTTTGATCCTTTGCCTTTCCTAGCGTATTTTTCTTAGTTTGGTGTCTCATTTTTTTATCCTTTATTTTTTATTTTACTTTTCTTTATTTTATTAGCCAACTTCTTCTTCAGTTTCAGGATTTGGAGCCAAATCTAAACCAAAGTGGTGAAGTCTTTCGATTACTTCGTCAGATGATTTCTTTCCGAAGTTTTTGATATTCAATAAATCGTGTTCAGATTTTTTCAATAGTTCTGCCATTGAATTAATGCTTGCACGTTTTAAGCAGTTGTATGCTCTTACTGAAAGTTCAAGTTCTTCAATAGTCATTGAAGGAGTGTTTGAATCTTCTTCTTTTTCTTCTTCAACTACCATAGAAGGAGCAACAACTGGTTGGCCTGCAATTGCTGCAATTTGCATAAAGTGTTCAATCAAAAGATTTGAAGCTTGGCTTAATGCATTTGTTACATCAATTGAACCATTTGACCAGATTTCTAGAGTTAATTTATCAAAGTCAATTGAATCGCCAACACGAGTACTTTCTACATTGTAGCTTACACGTTTGATTGGCATGAATGTTGCATCTATAGGCAATACATCAATTGATACGCCTTTAGAATCTCTTGGAACATCATGTGCAACATAGCCTTTACCTGTTTCTACAGTGATTTCTGCGTGGAAGCTGCCACCATCTGCAACTGTACAAATCAACCAGTCAGGATTTACTACTTTTACTCCTGCTGGAAGCTGAATGTCACTTGCAAGAACTGCACCCGGACGATCAACATCTATTCTTAATGTTTGAGGTTCTTTGGAATCAGTTTTTACAACCAATCCTTTAAGGTTTAGCATAACATCAATTACATCTTCCAATACGCCTGGAATAGCTGTGTATTCGTGAGTGATACCTTCAATTCTTGCAGCTGTTACTGCTGTCCCTTCTAAGCTTGAAAGAAGAACTCTTCTTAATGAATTCCCGATTGTTGTACCAAAACCTTTTTCTAACGGTTCAATTACAAATTTTCCGTATTGTGATCCGTCAGAACTTGTTGTTGTATTAACACATTTAATTTTCAATTCCATATTTTTAAATCTCCTAGTTGTTGCTAACTA
>CALVGY010000042.1 GCA_944327215.1 Candidatus Gastranaerophilales bacterium
ATTTGGCTATAGATGAAATGATTTATGGTGATGCCGAGAGAATTTCAAGAGAAGCACCTGTTTTAATTCTGTTGCATTCGGAAACTAAACTTATTTTAGGTGCTGCATCAAACGCTGCTCATAACGTAGCTACTTTGAACAATGGAAAAGTAAGTGTTATTGGTGTTTGTGGTGATGATTTTCAAGCAGGACAATTAAGAGAAACTTTTCAGAAGGCTAATGTAAATTGCGGACTTTTAGTTGTTGATCCTTCAAGAAAAACAACTACAAAAACAAGAATTTCAGGTTCAATTACAACATCTATTACTCAACAAATTGTAAGAATTGATAGACAAACAAATTCATATTTGAGCCCTGATATTGAAGAAGAAGTTTTGAAACAAATAGAAAGAGCAATTCCAGAACATGATGCAGTGATTCTTTCGAATTATCATATTGGGACTTTAACTCCTCGTATTATTCAAGAGACAATAAGACTTGCGAATAAATATAATAAGATTATTGTCGTTGATGCTCAGAAAAATTTGGATGAATATAAAAATGTAACATCAATGACTCCAAATTTACCTGATACTCAAAAATCAGTTGGGTTTGCCCTTGAAAATGAGGAAGATTTAAAACGTGCAGGTGACAAATTATTATTTGAAACCAATGCAAAATCAATACTTATTACTTGCGGTGCTGATGGAATGTTTGTTGTAAGACCGCACGAAAATTATACAAAAATTCCTGTTTTCAATAAATCGGAAGTTTTTGATGTAACAGGTGCCGGTGATACAGTTACTGCTGTTTATACTTTAGCTCTAGCTACAGGGGCTGACCCTGTGTATGCAGCGATTATCGGAAATATTGCGGCAAGTATAGTTGTTCGACAATTTGGTTGCGCAACTACTACTGTTGATGAAATTTTAGCGGCTGTTGAAAATTTATAGCGCGCTAAAAAGTAAATATGGAGAAATTCTATGAAAAAATTATTAGAAATTTTTAGAAAATTTAAAGCGGTCGATGTAATTATTTTGGTTGGAGTTATTATAGCTTTAGCTGTCGGTTTCTTTACATATAAGAATTTTAGACAGACTGCTGACAAGCAGATTGAAGCAACTTCTAAAATATCTTTTCAGGTATTTATCAGAGGTGTTACTTTAACCGGTAATGAAATTCCAATGAAGACTGATGAAACTACTTTTATCAGTATAAGAAATGTACCTTATACTGATTTAAAAATTCTTGATGTTAAAGCTGACAGAAAAAAAGTTGTTCTACCGATACTTAACAGTAAAAAAGTTATGGTTGTTGAAGACGTTTCTCAAGCAAATATGTATGATATTACTGTAACTTTAACTGATACTGCAAAAATTACAAAGGATGGAGCTGTTGTCGGCGGAAATAAAATCAAAATCGGTTTGCCTATTACTTTAGAAGGCGAAGATTACAAATTTACAGGCACTGTTTCAGATTTGAAAGTTATGCCTTTGGTTGATGATGATAAATTCCACAGTTCTTTAAATACAAATGATGATGTTCAATAGTATTTTAAATTTTATTCAAACAAAAACAGAATTTTTATACGAAAATAGCTTATTTTTACAAAATATAGATAAGCTAATTTTTCTATCAATAATTTTTGTGTTCTTTACATCAACGTGCATGTCATCTGATGTAATAGGATTTATTGCACTGATTACTGTATTTTTAACGCTGATTAAAATAATTACAAAGCCTGGGCAAGTTTTGTCAATAAAATCTTTTGAGCTATGGCTATTGGCTTATTTTATGATAGTTATAATCAGTCTTGCAGGATCTACATTATTTCATTTAAGTTTAAAGGGATTTTTTAAGACTTTTACTTATATGGCATTTTATTTTTCAATGGTTCAATATTTGAAAGATAATAAGTCAAAGATTCCTTATATACTTGGAGCTATCGGATTATGTGTTTCATTTGAGGCTGTTATCGGATTTTTGCAGAATTTTGCTCATGTTGAAGAAATTTCAACTTGGCAGGATGTTTCTTCTTTAAACCCTGAAGAAGTTATGACAAGAGTTTATGGTACATTAAAACCTTATAATCCAAATTTATTGGGTGGATATTTTGTTGCGGGTATTCCTTCATTGTATGGTTTAGCTGCTTATTATTTGGTAGATAAAAAATATAGAGTGTCGCTTGTGTGCATTTTGTGTGCATTGGTATCTACTGTAACTTTATTTTTGACTGGATGTCGCGGATCTTATATGGGCGTGATGATTATTATGCTTGGTATATTTTCTGTTTCTGCAAAATATTTGTGGAAAAATTATAAACATATATATTTAAGTGTAGTAGGATGCGTTGTAGCGTTTGCGACTATGGCAATGCTTTTTGTTTCAGCATTAAGAGCTAGAGTTCTATCTATATTTGCAATGAGACAGGATTCATCAAATTCATTCAGATTTAATGTTTATCACTCATCTATAGAAATGTTTAAAGATAACTGGTTATTAGGAATAGGTGTTGGTAATCAAAATTTCCGTGAAATATACGGACTTTATATGAAAACAGGTTTTGATGCTTTGAGTGCTTACAATATTTTCTTGGAAATCGCTGTTGAAAGCGGAATATTTGCATTAATTGCATTTTTAGGTTTCCTTATTACCCTAATTAAAAATTCTGTACGATTTATTTTGAAATCAGATGATGTAAAAAATGTTATATTAGTATCAGCTTGTGTTATTTCTATTTGCGCAGTATGTGTTCATGGAATGGTCGATACAGTATTTTTCAGACCTCAAATTCAGTTTGTTTTCTGGACTTTGGTTGCAGTATTATCAACATTAACTGATTGTAAAACTATTGAATGTTAAGCTTTTATAAAGGCATGGAAAACCTGTGTTAAACTTATATTATAGGCTATAATTAATGGCAAAAAAGGAGAGAAATATGATACCTATTTTAGATTCAAAACGCCAATATGCAACAATTGGCTCGGAAGTTGAAAAAGCAGTTTGTGAAGTTTTACGTTCAGGATCTTATATTTTGGGACCAAATTGTAAAGCTTTTGAACAAGAAATGGCAGATTTTATCGGTTGTAAATATACTGTAGGTTTAAACTCTGGTACTGATGCTTTACATATCGCTTTACGTGCTTTAGATATCGGTAAAGGCGATGAAGTTATTACAGTTGCATTTACATTTGTTGCAACAACTGAGGCTATCGGTATTGTTGGTGCTAAACCGGTTTTTGTTGATATTGATAAAGATACTTTCAACTTAGACGCATCAAAACTAGAAGCAGCTATTACTCCAAGAACAAAGGCAATTATTCCTGTTCACTTATATGGTCAACCTTGTGATATGGACGTAATTATGGATGTTGCTAAAAGACATAATTTGCATGTTGTTGAAGATTGTTGCCAAGCTGTCGGCGCTTTATATAAAGGTAAAATGGTTGGTACATTCGGAGATTTTGGCTGCTTAAGCTTCTATCCTACAAAGAATTTAGGCGGTATGGGAGATGGCGGTCTTCTTATGACTAATGATGAAAAATTAAGAGACAGAGCTGTTGCTTTAAGAAACCACGGTGGCGCTATCCGTTATCATCATGATGAAATCGGTGTTAATAGCCGTCTTGATGAAATCCAAGCAGCTATTTTACGTGTAAAATTGCCTCATATTAAAGATTGGAACGAAGCTAGACGTAAACACGCTTATTACTATAATGAATTATTCAAAGATTGCGTTGATGTCCAAACTCCTAAAGAACTTGATAATACGTATTGTGTTTATCACCAATATACTGTTAAAATTCCTAACCGTGACGAAGTTCATAAAATGCTTCAAGAAAGAGGAATTGGTGCAATGCTTTATTATCCTATCCCATTGCATTTACAAAAAGTTCATGAATACTTAGGTGTAGGAAAAGGTTCATTGCCTGTATCTGAAAAAAATACAGAAATGGTAATTTCTTTACCAATGTTTCCTGAAATCACAGAAGAAGAACAAAGAACAGTTGCTTCAACTTTGATTGATTGTATTGAAAAATCAAAATCTAAAGCTGCTGTATAAGAAAATTTAAAATAAAATAAAAAGGCGATACTTTAAACTTTTAAAGTGTCGTCTTTTTTATGCTGTAAATACTTTTGTTGCTGTTTCCGGAGCTTTGAAAAAAGGATTCATTCCAACAGTTCCTGCGCCATCATTGAATTTTATATCTAAATTTCCTGATTGAAATTTTGTTGTGGTATGCTGAGCTAAAATCCCAAATTTCCCAATGTTGTTGTTTACATTGTTCGGTCTAAAGCTATTATAATCAGTATTTGGCAAAGTAACAGGAGAACTTCCGATACCGGCACCTTCCATGCCCATACCGTAAATATCTGTATTAGCTGCTGTTTTACCTATTCTAAGTTCGTCACCTGCTGCCATTTTTTGTACCTCTTATGCAAATATATCAAGACTTCTTTGTATTTCTTCGCCAAATTCATTGTATTGAGCCGGTGGCATTCCGTTTACCTGTCCTTCTCCGGCGAAACAAAAATAACCGATGCCAAGCCCTTGACGAGCTCCAACCCATGATTTGGCGGCTTCTTTATCAATATTGCCAATATATTTATTGGCGTTTGTATATGAATTTATTGCGTCTACTGCTGTGTATCCTGATATTGCCATGATGATTTTCCTATTTTATACTCTTATATATATAAAGTATATAATTATTCAATAATTGCTATTTGAGAAATTTACGCCTTAACAAACGTTAACAATTCTCCGTGGCATGTATTTATACCCTATAAAAAAGAAAAAATAACATATTATTAAGTTTTGTAAAGTGTAAATTCTACACTATATTGGTGTTTTCAGAGTAATGAAAATTTTTATTAAACCATAATATTGACATTTAAAATGTTATATGGCATAATAATTACATAAGATTTAAGTGTAGTCGAAACACTAAATATAAATAGAATTCATTAACCCCAAAAACATATAAACTCCTAAATAATAAACACTAAAAGAGACCATTAGGATGCAGAAAACGACCCACTCAGAAATGAGTGGTTTTTTTTATATGTTTTATTTATTTTCTTGTTATAACTATCAAATTTCTTGTATGATTTTCTTCAAGAGGAAGATCATAAGAAATTATATCTGTTACTTGTCCGTTATATCTTTTTAGTGTCTTTTTAGCGTCTTCAATTTCGTCTGGAGTGCGCACTGATTTGTATGCAACAAAGTAGCCTGTGTTTTTCAAAAGAGGAAGGGCATATTCTGATATTACCTTTAGTGGTGCCACTGCTCGAGAGGTTATTATGTCGTATTTCCCTTTAATATTTTCTGCTCTGTCGCAGATTGTGTGAAGATTTTTTATATCAAGAGAAGATTTGATATGTTCTATTGCATTAATCTTTTTTCTTATACTATCGAGGGCAAAAACTTCTATTTGCGGATAAGTTATTGCAATCGGAACTGAAGGAAATCCTCCGCCTGTTCCGATATCTAGTAATGTAAGATTTGGAATTTCATATTTGAAATATTTTTCCAGAAAATATTTTATTGAGAGGCTGTCAAAAATATGTTTTTCCCATAAAAATTTTTCATCATTTTTTGAGATTAGATTAATGTTTGCATTAATTTGCAAAAATATTTTTTATAAAAATCTTTATTGTACATTATTTAGATCTTTCACAATTTTGTTAAAATTATCTTCATCCATGCGTAGTTTTAAGTCTTTTATACGCATTTTTATTTTATATGTATTTTCTTTTGTAAAATTATCAATTGCGAGTTTGTATGCGTTTATGTAATTTTCAAGCGATTGATTAAAATCTTTGTTATTGTAATAAAAATCACCTAGGGCCAAATCTACTGATGC
The DNA here is from genome assembly GCA_944327215.1 of Candidatus Gastranaerophilales bacterium. Taxonomy (GTDB): domain Bacteria; phylum Cyanobacteriota; class Vampirovibrionia; order Gastranaerophilales; family Gastranaerophilaceae; genus Stercorousia. The sequence continues at coordinate 5,850 of CALVGY010000042.1, forward strand.
AATATAGAATGTTTCGTTTAATTCAATTGCACAGGCTTTTGCTTTTTTTAGGTAATTCAAAGCTTTTTGTGGTGATTTCGTTGAAAGAATTTCATAAAGCTTCATTGATGACAGATAAATACCGTTATTATTCTGTGTTAATTCATCAAGTCTAAGGCTTTCTGCAAGATATTTTACAGCAAGATCTGATTTCCCGTTTTCATCATAGATAGTTGCAAGATTGGAAAGTGATGAAGAAAGATAGGTATTAATTTTTGGATCTTGAGATATTTCAACGCATTTTTTATAATATTTAACTGCATGTTGAATATCTCCTTCTTCATCCAAATTTAGAGCGTGTTTAAAATATAATTCCGCAAGAACGGGTTTCTCTATTGTATTAGTATTTGTTGGGATAATATTTTTTACGCTTTCACCTGTAATTGATGCAAGAAGAAGTTCTGATTTTATTACAAGATTTTCTGATAATTTATCTTTTTGTTCTAGTATTTCGTTTAAGATTTTTTCAGCTCTATCTCGTTTAAATGTAATATAATATATGTTTGCTATGTCATATCTGCAGCTTTCTATTTTTTCAATGTCGCCTGTTGATATATAAAACTCTGTTGCGAGTTCATAATATTTTAGGGAATTGAACCAATCGGACATATTTTTTAAGGCTTCAGCTAATCTGACATACATAGTTGGTAAGAATGTATAATAATCATCATCTGTATTTAGTGTTAGAGCTTTTTGATAGATCATTGCAACTTTTGCATAGTTAAAGTTTTTTTCTTCCTGTTTAGCAAGATTGATTAAATCTACTAAATGTAAATTTTTAATTTCTTCTAAGGCTTCGGATTTCTTATTTGATATGTCAACAAAATTGTTTATAGAGTTAGCAATTTTGTTCATAATTGCCATTTCATTTTCTTCCGAGTCAAACACAAATGAGATATGTTTTATTTGTTCATCTTTTTCTTGCTTTGTATGCGGAATCTCTTGCGGTTCTATCTTTTGTTCCATAAATTGAACTTCAGGCATTGGCTTTTGAGGTAAAACAGGCTTTTTAGGAATAAATATGCTGTGATACTCTATTTCTTTGCGCATTGTCTGTCGAGAAATCAGCAAATCTCTTTCTAAAGGTTTTAAAGGAAGTTGAGTATTATAAAGTTCTACGCAGCTTTTGTGGATTTTTATTGCAATATTTTCCGCAATAGAATTTTCTGCAATAACTTTATAATAGTCTTGCAGGTATATTAAAGAACCTTCTCTTGTTAAAACCAAATTATCTGTAAAGTAGCTGATTTTATCTGCATCGTATAAATTTAAAGTTTTCAGCAAATTTACATTTACAGGATGTCGCATAATTGTTAAAAATCTGAACAAATGTCCACTCACTGGATCTACAAGAGAGAGAGCTTCTCTCAATATAAAATCGTTAAATGATAGAAAACTTTTTGTATAACCTGATAGAAAATCTGCAAGATTAAGCTTTCGTATTTGCATTATTTTAATTGCAAGAGTTGTATAGAGGTAATATCCTCTTGTATATTTGTAGAGTTCGTCTGATAGTGGGCCGATTTGTTTAAAGTCTTCGGATTTTAAATATTTTTCAAAAATCCCTTTATCGAGTGCACCAACAGAAATTTTTTCATAATCCATTTTGAAATCGTTGTAATCAAATTTTCTGCCTATGATGATAATTTTTATATTTTTATATTTTGACAAATGTGATATAAAATTTAAAATTTCCTGTTTATTATCAATTAAAACCTGTTCAAAAGAATTCAATAAAACAACAACAGGTTTATCAATAGATTCAAAATATGCATTGATTTTTTGTGTAAAGTTTTCTGTTTTTGTTTTTGGAATTTTTATAACATTTTGTACTGTTAATTTTTTAAAATTGTCAAAGAACTCTAGTAAAATATCATCCAATATTGTTGTTTCAAAACAGTTATATTTGAGAGTTATAACATCCTCGTTTAAAAAAGAAAGAGCCTGATTTGTCACCATAATTTTTCCGGTTCCCATAAAACCGTTAATTAAAAGTAATGGGTTTTCAGATTTAAAAAAATTTAGAATTTGTTCTATTTTTTCTGAATTATTTTCGATTAAAAAAGGATTTATACCTATATCTTGTTTTTGTATTGCTTTTTTATCAACAACTTCTGTAATGAATTCCATAAGGTTATATTAATAGATTTCTTAAAATTTTGCAAATCAAAAATTTTTATAGTACAATTCTGTTATATACGAAAACAAAAGGGGAACAGGATGGAATTTTTTAGAAAACACCAAAGAGCTATTGTCGCAATAATTGCGGTAACTTTTATTGCTTGGACTGTAGGTCTGATGATGCTGCCTCTTTTGGTTAAATAACTATGGATATAAATAAATTTATAAAAAGATTTTTTATAGTTTTTTTAGCTTTGCTTATAGGAAATATAAGCCTACTTGCTGATGCAAACCAATTAAAAACAATTCAGCAGAAACAACGTGTTACCCATGAAAAAATTAAACGCTTAAAAGTTTTGGAACACCTTGAAAAAAATAAACTTTATAAAAATCAGCAAAAGTTGGAACAAGCTTCTAATAATTTGCAATCAAGCCAAAATCAATATGCTCAATTAGAAAGACAGCTCGCTCAGATGGAAAGAGATTTGAATGCTTCAATTGTTGAGTTTAATACTGCAAATGTAAAAATGCGTCAAAGAATTCGCCAGGTATATAAAAATCAAAGAACCGGTATGTTTGAGCTTATTCTTTCAGCAAAAGACTTAAATTCGTTATTGGATGTATTGTATTTTGAAAAAATAGTATTAAAAAAGGATTATGCTCATATCCAAGCAGTAAAAGCAAAATCAGAACGTATTACAGCTATGAAAAGAGATGTTCAAGCTAAAAAAATTGCACTCGCTCAGTCTATTCAAGAAATCAATTCTCAGAAAAAGAATATTAAATCTGCTATTGCAATGAATCAGAGCATGATAAATAAATATAAAACAGATCGCAGAACTTATGAATTGGCAGAAAGAGAATTGGCAAGGCAATCGGCTAGTATTCAAAGCATGTTAGCAAGAAATAAAGGACATTCAAATGTCAGAATTACATCAACTGGTTTTATAAAGCCTATAGCAGGAAGAATTACATCTCCTTTTGGTTGGAGAACTCACCCGATATTTAATAGTAGAACTTTCCATTCAGGAGTTGATATCGCAGGACCTAACAGAGGAAGTATAAGAGCTTCTAATTCAGGTAAAGTTATATATTCAGGCTGGTATGGCGGGTATGGTAAAGTTGTAATTTTGGACCATGGTGTAGTTAATGGCAAACCTACAAGTACTCTATATGCTCATATGTCTTCAATACGAGTAGGACAAGGACAATTTGTAAATAAAGGAGAAGTTGTCGGATATGAAGGAACTACCGGTTACAGCACTGGACCACATGTCCATTTTGAAGTTAGAATAAATGGGAAACCAAATAATCCGTTAAATTATATTTAAAAAGGCAGAGAATTGAGAAAATATTTACTAATAACATTATTAATATTATCCCTAACTCCTTGTTCAGCGAGAGCAAAGGAGCTTGTAGAAAGTCCTCAAGATTTGGAAAAAACTTTCAATGAAACTTTTTACGAAGCACCTTTTATGCCGTTGCCTGATGTGGAGGTTGTTGGTGGAAACCAAACAAAACCTGTTAGAGGAACCCCCGTTTTTAAAAAAGTTCGTATAAAAGTTACAAATTATTTAAGGGAAAAAGATTATCAGAAAACTCAAGAGTTAATACAAAAGCAAAAACAGCTCATGGAACAGCAAGATGCTGATGAAGATGATGCTTTAAAAAAAGAGCTAAACATAAATTTCAAAAAATCCAAAAAAGATAATGAAAAAAAGGTTTCAGATAAAAGCAAGTCTGATGATAAAGTAAATGAAGAACAAACTGAAGCTTCATCGGAACAGTCATTAGAATTAGAAGGTGGAGTAAAAGAGCAGGCAACTACAAATAATATCGTTCTTGATGCCGATAATATTGATTATGATGACGGGAAGCAAAATATTACTGCAACTGGCTCTCCTATTCTAAAATTTCCTCAGCAAGATGTTACATTAAAAGCTGATAAGATGGTTTATAACAGTGAATCAAATATTTTAAAAGCTTACGGCAATGTTGAAATAATAAAACAAGGAAGTCATATTAATGGTGATTTTATTCAAGTTAATATGAATGAAGAAACTGCGTTCTTAGATAACATGAATATGAAACAGTCATTTATGACAGTTACTGCCAGAAAATCTGAGATGGAAGGGGATAAAATAATTCTTCATGACGGGAAAATGGAGTCAAAAGAATCTTATATTTTAAATCTTCAAACAAAAATGATTGGTGGTAATAATTTCAATAATATGATTATTGATGATGAAGATAGATCCTCAATTAGTGATGATGTTGGGGATACTGCAATTCATATAAAAGCTAAAGAAATCTTTGTAAATGCAAAGAAAAATAATGATGTTATTACATTAAAGAAAGCAAAGATAAGTTATGGAGGGCATGAATTATTTACAATACCTTCAGTAACAGCACATACCAATAAAAAAAGAGAATTCTTTGAGGCTAATTACCCTGAATTTGGGTCTCGCGGTAAATTAGGTATGTATTTAGGACCTGGTTTTGTATTTGATACTCCATTACAGGATGGGTCAACAGTAAAGATTTTGCCTATTTTAAATAATAAAAGCGGTATAGGATTCGGTGGATTGTTGAAATATCGAAGTGCTACAAATTATACCGATTTAGGATATGGTTCATCTGCAGATATATTTATGATGAAAGGTAAACAATACTTTGATGATAAATTATATATGCAATATGGTGTAAATTCATATATGGATGAATGGTTCTTTGGGCCAAGAATGCCAAAATATACTGCAGAATTGGTGTATAAGGATAGCACACTTGTTCCTTCTACATTAAAAGATGGTTTGGATTTGACTTTTAGTCATCGTTTTGGATTAGGTTATATGCAAAATAACGATGCTAACCGCCATGGTGAAAATATTGCTCCTGCAGATGTTGGAACATTGAGAACAAGATATATGGCAGAAGTAAGTCAATCATTATTTAAATACCAGGATAGAGAACATTTAAGATATTTGGATTTAGCACTTGTAATGCAAGGTAGTGCTGCATTATACGGTACAGGAGATACTCAATTCGTTGGAAGAATTGGTCCAAGAATTCATTCTCAGTATAAATATTGGATGCAAGATGTAGGCTTTTTTGCTTCTGCGTATCAAGATGGTACTCCTATGGCTATGTATGATATGTATAGATATGGACATGCAAGTGTTTATTTAAGAGAAGCTTTAAGAGTCCATAAATATTTGACATTGGCCTGGTCTGGAACCTTGACATTGACAGGCGATTCTCCTAACGGTGAAATGTTTCAGGAAAATTCATTTATCATAGCTGTCGGACCTGATGATTTTAAAATAAATTTCGGTTATGACTGGGTTCGTCGTCAAACTTATTTTTCTTTCGTAATAGCGATGGATACAAAGGGTTCTTCTTTAGAGTTTGACAAGATGGTTATTAAAAATCCGGATAGGTTGTCCCGCAGTGATAAAGAGGAGCCAGAGTTAATAGTATTTGATGAAGAGAATTCAACAGTCAAAAGCACTTCAAATAAAAAAATGATGTATGCAGAAGTTATTGAACTTGAAGATCCGGATAAGGAATCAATATAATGAATAAATTGCAAGAGTTAAAGTCTGAAATAATTGAATATGGAAAATTGGCTGGTATAAAGAATTTTACGCCCGGGTATTCCGGAAATATGTCTGCGAGATATGAGGATAAAATACTTATAACATCCAGTGGTTCTGCAAATGGATATTTGGCGGAAGATGAACTTGTATTGATGGATTTTAACGGTAATTTGATTGAGAGTAATAAAAAACCTTCGTCAGAAAAAATGTTGCATGTAGAATTTTATAAGCAGCGACCTGATGTAAATTATATTATCCATGTTCATTCGCCGTTTTTAAGCTCTTTTGCTTGTTGCAGAATTCCTTTGGATGAACCGGTAATGGCAGAGAATGTATTTTATTTTGGACAAATACCTCTTGCAGATTATGGGTTGCCTTCATCAATGGATTTGGTTGAAAAAACGGCTAAGTATTTTAAGGAATACGATGCCGTTTTGATGGCAAATCATGGTTTTATAGTTGGAGATAAAACTATAAAAGATGCTTTTTTGAAATTAGAGCTTGCTGAATCTTATGCCCAAGTTGTTTTTAATACTAAAATGATGGGCGGAGCAAAGCTTTTTACTCAAAAAGAAGTTGATGAAATAAATGCATTGAAAAGATAATAATTGTGATATAATAAATTTAAGTAAAAGAGGAAAATAAAAGTGTCATTAATGTTGGAAAATAAACAAGGTTTAATAGCAGGCGACGGAACTTTACCGGTTAAAATGGCTCAATATGCAAAAGAAAACGGCTTTGAAGTTGTTTGTATTTCGCTTGCAAAAGATAATTTAAGACAGTTAAAAAAATATTGTTCAAAGGTCTATTCTTGCCACCCTGGTGAGGTTAATAGAATTGAACAAATATTAAAAGATGAGCAAATCAAACAGGCAACTTTTTTAGGTAAAGTTCACAAACGAGTACTCTTACAACTTCATAAATTTGATAAGCGTGCAATTGAATTGTTGCAAGAAGCTCAAAGACTAAATGATGATCAAGTAATGCTTTTGATTGTAAAAGAATTTGAAAAGGCCGGTATTACCGTTTTGGATCAAACAATATTTATAAAAAATTTGATGATTCCATCTGGAGTATTAGGCAAAATTAAACCAACAGAAGCTCAAATGGAAGATGTTAATTATGGATTTTGGCTTGCCAAAGAAATGGGGAAAATAGATGTAGGTCAATCTGTAGTAATAAAAGATAAGATGATAATGGCTGTCGAAGCTATTGAAGGGACTGATATGTGTATAAAACGCGGTTCCAAATTAGCTAAGAAAAATGCTGTTGTTGTAAAGGTTGCAAAACCATCTCAAGATAAACGCTTTGATATTCCTGCAATTGGGCTTAGAACATTGAAAACAATGAAACGTTATAAAGCTGATTTAATTGCAGTTGAAGCAAATGAGACTATAATTGTTGATCAAGAAAAAGTTATTCAATTTGCTGATGAAAATAATATTGTAATAATGGCAGTATGAAAAAAGTATTTATAGTTACAGGTGAATATTCCGGAGATATACACGCATCTCATGTTGTAAAAGCTTTGCGCTCAATAAATCCTGAGATTGAAATAGAAGGAGTAGGCGGCGAAAATTTAAGAGCTGCCGGTGTAAAATTGTTTTCCGACCAAAAGAAAATGGGTGCTGTCGGATTGTCTCTGGGAATAATTTTTAATCATTTCCTGCTTGGGAAAAGAGTTGTTGATTATTTGACAAAAGAATATAAGCCTGATCTTGTCTTATTAATTGATTATGGTGCTTTTAATTTAGGGATATCAAGATTTTTAAAAAAAGCAGGGATAAAAGTTTTTTATTACATCCCACCTCAAGTTTGGGCAAGCCGTAAGTGGAGAATTAATACAATAAAGAAAAATATTGATGAAGTATTATGTATTTTCCCTTTTGAAAAAGAATTGTATGAAAACTACGGGATAAAAACTCATTATTGCGGTCATCCTTTAGTTTCGCAGCTTCCGCCAAAGGCAGATAAAAATGAATTTTTTGAAAAACATGGTTTTGATTTGAATAAAAAACTTGTTTCAATTTTTCCGGGTTCGAGAGAATTTGAATTGAAATATTTAATGAAACCTTTTTTGAAAGCTGCTGAAAACCTTCAAAAAAAACATCCTGATTTGCAATTTTGTATATCTCACGCTCCTAATTTAACAGATGATGTATATAATAAGTTTCTAAAAAAATCGGGTTGTAATTTTAAAGTTATAAAGGGTGAAAATCAGGCTCTATTAAGTGTATCTGATGCATTAATATTGGCATCAGGTACTGTGGCTCTTGAGGCTTGTTTGTATCAAACTCCAATGATTATTGCTTATCGTGGTCCTTGGTTATTTTATTTTATTTATTTGCTTGTAAGATGTATAAAACGCGTTTCTTTACCTAATATTATTGCAGGGAAATTGATTGTGCCTGAATTACTTATGGCAGATGTAAATATCCAAAAAATTTCTTATGAAATAGAAAAATTACTCTTTGATGATCAGTATAGAATGAAAAACATAGAAGAATTAGGCCATGTAAAATCTCTCTTGTCTAATAAAATTTCATCAAAAGAAGCTGCAAAGGTCATTGCAGAAGCAATTTAGATTTAACAATATTTAATAAATAGGCAAATTTAAGCTTTCTCAAACGTTTATATATATAGGTAGTAAATTATATAAAAGTATGATTAATCAGGTAGTTAATGTAAATAATACTTATAACAGCCCGTTTAACGATTTTAAGCACCCGAAAAACTGGTATTATATAAATGCGCAAAGCAGTGAAGCTTCGAAAGAAAAGAAAAGTCGAAAACTAGGGACAACTTTGGTTGTGTCTGCTTTGGTCTTGGGTTTTGGAACATTAGCTATTTTAAGTGGTGGTGCTAACAAAGGGGTTGCAAAATTATTAAATAAATGGAAATTAAGTTTAGAGAAAAAGCTTGCCCATGGAACAAAATTTGAAGATTTATATCGTTTTATATTAAACAGAACCAATGATTTTATAAGTAAATCAGAGAGTGTAAATAATTTTACTACCTTGAAAGATGTCTTATTCCAAAAATTTATGTTTGGTAAAAATGGAGACAGAAAATTCACGCGAAAAATTCATGAGGGAATTACAGGATTTTTTGACAAAATAAGCAGAAAAACTGTTAATAGTTATTATAATAAAACTCAGACAAAATTTTCTGATTTAACAGAACATTTTAGTTTATTAAATGAAAAAATCAGGCTTGAACATCCTAATGATGCAAATATTTTGTCAAAATTAGATGATATTTCAAAGCGAATGGCTCAGGTTAATGATAATTTAGGAAAAG
>CALVGY010000043.1 GCA_944327215.1 Candidatus Gastranaerophilales bacterium
GGAGTTTTCTCAAAGAAACAACACCCAAAAGGTGATTTTGTTTATCAACAACATAAACATAATAAAGTTCCATATTATCTTGTTCTGCTTTAATCCTTATGTGGTTTAAAACATCTTGAACACTCATATCAGAATTAACTGTTAAAACTACAGGGTTCATAATACCGCCTGCAGTGTCTTCATTATAGGTTAAAAGTTCTCTGACTTCTTCTGAAAACTTATGAGGAAGTTTGTCGAGATAAGTTTCACTCTCATCCTCTTCCATATCCCCCAAAACGTCAGCGGCAGCATCGTGAGGTAATTGAGTCAAAATTTGAGATGCCATATTCTCGTCAATATCACTCAATAATTCTACCTGCATTTGAGGAGGCAAATATTCCATTAAATCGGCAGCTTTATCTAAATCAAGAAGCTTAAAACACTGGAGTCTTTCTTCCGGTTTTAGTTCTTGAAATATATCGGCTAAATCAGCTACGTGGTAGCTGTTTAACTCTTCTTTGAGCTGGATGACAGTTTCATCGCTCATTATTTCTCGTATTCTGTCGATAATGTTTTGAACATTCATCATAACATTATTATATTACAAACATCCGATTTCAAATAGTTTGTTTATAGTATAATTATTTTATAAATGATTATACGGAGAAAGATATGATAAAAGATTACTTTATAAACGAAATTGAAAATGCTGTTGAAAAAGCATTTAAGGATAATAAATTAGGTGCAATGACAGAATATGAAAAAGGAACGTTAAAAGTTGAACGCCCTAAAAATTCCGATTTTGGAGATTATGCTGTAAATGTATCTTCACTTGCAAGGTTTGCTAAAATTGCACCCCCTCAGATTGCTAATTCTATTTTGGAATATGTTAATAAAGATGATAATGAATACACTGTAATCGGTGGATTTATTAACTTTAAGGCAGGTAAAAAATTATTATCAAATCTTGTTAAAGAAGTTTTTGCCCGTAAAAAAGATTTTGGGAAACCTGAAAATGTTGAAACTGAAAAAATTATTCTTGAGTATGTTTCTGCAAACCCAACCGGACCTTTCCATATCGGGCATGGTCGCTGGGCAGCAATGGGATCAGTGTTGGCTAATCTTTTAAAATTCTATGGACATGATGTATATCAGGAATTTTATATCAATGATGCAGGTTCTCAAATTCAAAAATTAGGCAACTCTCTTGCTATAAGAATTAGACAAGAGCTTGGTGAAGATGTTGATTTTCCAACTGATGAAGTTGAAAGAAAAAATTATTATCCTGGAGATTATTTAATTCCAGTTGCTAAAAAATATTTGGAAACTCATAAAGGACTTCCTGATAACATTCAAGAACTTTGTGATTTCGCAAAAGAATATGAAGAAAAAGTTCAACGTGATTTGTTGGATAAGTTCAAAGTTCATTTTGATAATTTTTATTCAGAATTAACCTTGCACAAATCTGGTAAGGTTGAAGAATGTGTTAATAAGTTAAAAGCAAGTGGAAAAATTTATCAGAAAGATGGAGCAGATTGGTTTAAATCTTCAGATTACGGTGATGATCAAGATAGGGTAATTAAAAAAGCAGATGGCTCAAATACTTATCTTACAGCAGATATAGCTTATCATATTGACAAATTAGAACGCGGATTTGATAGAATGATTAATATCTGGGGCGCAGATCACCATGGTTATGTTGCTCGTGTAAAAGCTTCAATTGAGGCTTTAGGATATGATCCTAATAAATTAGAAGTTTTATTAGGTCAGTTGGTAAACCTTGTTATTGACGGGAATGAAGTCAGAATGGGTAAGCGTAAGAACATGGTAACGCTTGAAGATTTGATTGATGAAGTTGGTGTTGATGCAACTCGTTTCTGGATGTCTATGAGAAATATTGATACAACTCTTGATTTTGATATTGAACTTGCAAAGAAAAGCACTGATGAAAATCCTGTATTCTATGTTCAATATGCTCATGCAAGAGCTTGTTCGATTTTGAGAAATGTTATTGCTGAAAAATTAGATACTGAAACAGGCGAAAAATCTGCGGCTCCGATGAGTGAAGCTGAATTAAACGAACTCATAAGCAGTTTTAAAGCAGATATGGTTTTGCCGACAATTGACAGTGCAAGACATTTAATCCTTAAATTGGAAGAATATAAATCTGTTATTAAAAATTCTGCTGAAACCCGTCAGGTTTATACAATTTGCAGATATGTTCAGGAACTTGCGTCTGAATTTCATTCATTCTACAACGCAAACCGTGTAATATCTGATGATAAAGAAATGATGAAAGCAAGAATTGCACTTGTCTGGACTGTAAAAACTGTTCTTCATAACGCATTGGAAGATATACTTGGGGTTAGCGCTCCTGAGAGGATGTAAGCGTGCCGCATATTCTGATATTAGCTTTATTACTTCTTTTTATGCTGCCTGTTAGTGCAGAAACTTTTCATTTGGATGAATATAATTCAAATGTCTTGCCGATGTGGCAAAGTTCAACAACTAAGGGTAATTATGTTGATTTTGGCCCATGGGTGAGAGAATTTATGAGGCGGTGCAAGATGAATTGGGAGCCGCCTAAAGGTTGTGAATATCTGCCTGTAACAGTAAGTGTAAAGGTTGACAAAAGTGGTAAATTACTTGATTGCAAAATATATAAAACTTCAAGGGAACCACGTGCTGATAAGGCTGCAATGAAAGCTGTTGAACTAACTGCTCCTTTTCGACCTTTACCTGATGAATATAAAGGTGAAAGTGTAGATATTCAAATAACATTTGGGTATTAATTAGAATAGCTGATTGCAGTAGTCAGAAGTTTTATAATTTTGTTGTAATCTTCTTCCAATACAAGCTTTGAACGGAGCACTTTTGCGTTCTCAAAACCCGATAAATAGTATGGATAAAATTTGCGCATAAATTTTATTGCAACATTTTCCCCTCGTAATTTGATTTCTTCTTCAAGATGCCATTTTAGCATTTCAATTCTATCTTCAAGTGGCGGAATTGGAAGTTTTTCTCCTGTGTGCAAGTAGTGTTCAATTCTTCCGATTAGTGTCGGATCTCCAATTGCACCACGCCCAATTGCAACACCGTCGGCTTTTGATAATTCAAGGCATTTTATTGCATCATCAATACTTGTTATATCTCCGTTTGCAAAGACTGGGATATCTACATTTTTTTTAAGTGCTTTTATTTTTGCCCAGTCAGCATTCCCGGAATACATTTGAGATCGTGTGCGCCCATGAATAGTTATAAATTCTGCACCTGCTTCTTGCATTTGCTGCCCAAATTCAACGTAATTCATCTCATCTGCAGTATAGCCTAGTCTGAATTTTACACTTACAGGTTTGTCTGTTCCATCTTTGACTGCTCTGACTAAATCCGCTGCAAGTTCAGGATTTCTCATTAAAGCTGCACCATCTTGTCCGCCTACTACTTTTTTTACCGGACATCCCATATTAATATCAATCATATCTGCATAAGCACTTAAGAATTCTGCAGCTTGTTTCATCAAATGGGGTTTATGCCCGCTGATTTGATATGAAATTGGGGAGTGGTTTTCATCTCGTTTAAGAATTTCTGTTCCGCTTCTACCGTTAAGGGTTTGAGCAAGATATTCAGAGCTTATCATTTCTGTTGTCAATAGACAATTTTTTGAATATTTTCTAACTAAGCTTCTTAGAACGTAATCTGTAATCCCTGCCATTGGGGCAAGAGATACACGGCTTTGAATGAGGGGTAAAGCTTTATTTGCCATTGTTTTCTAATTCACCTGCCCTTGTTTGTGCGTATTTTAAATATTCATCTTGTTCTGTGTATTTTGATGTAAAAGTTTTATAATATGGTAAAGCATTTTTATATTGTCCTAAAGTGTCATAATCAACGGCTATTAGATAATTCACTATTGTTAAATCAGGACTTATATTCATTGCTTTTTTATAATCACTAATTGCTTCATTATATTTTTTCTGAGTGTCATATATCATGCCTCTGTAATATAATGCATAGGCATCATTTGGTTCTGTTGAAAGAACTTTATTTAATAGCGCAAGGCTTTCCCCGTATTGTTCATTTTCAAACAAACTTATAGCTTTTTCCAAGTCTTTAGATGCTAATTGAGCATTTAAACTTTCTAAAAGTTCTTGAGCTTGTTTGTTATCTTTATTTAGGGTAAGAGCTTTGTCTGTGTATGTTTTTGCGTTATTGTAATCTTCTTTATCTGCGTATAATGCTCCTATATAGTATGCTATATCAGAATTTTGTGGAGCTAAATTTAAAGCTTTTTTATAATAAATAATAGCATTATCAATATCATTCATGTTTTGATATGCAGAAGCTGCTCCAAGCATAGAATCTGATGTCGGAGGCTGTATTTTTAAATATTCGTTAATTGCATTTTGGTAATCTTTATTATTGTAGTATTCAGCTGCAGCTGCAAGTTTTTCATCAGTTGATTGCGCTTGTATTGATTTTAAAGTATCTTTGATTTGAGAATTGTTTGGAAATTTTGTATTTGCAGTGTTTAATGTCGCAATAGCTGAGTCAAAGTTTTTATTTTGTCCTTGTGCTATAGCGAGGTTTACATAAACTTCCGGATTTGATGGGGTGAGCTTGATTACTTCATTATATATTGCAATAGAATCATTTAATTTGTTTTGTTTATGAAGATCCAATGCATAATTGTATAAAATATCCGCCGCATTTTGTGGGTTATTTTTCTTTATGTATTCAACAAATTGGGGAATAGTCATTGAACCTTTTACCATATTTATCATTTCATTTTGAGCAACAAGGTTATTCGGATCAAGTGTTAGAACTTTTTTGTATAAATCAGTTGCCTTTTTATCTTCTCCAATTGCTGCTAGAGATTGTGCTTTATAAAGATTTGCTAGCACGTTGTCAGGATAAATGGTTAATACAGAATCATAAGCTGTAATGGCAGTTTTGTAATCGCCTTTTTGTTGATATAATGTCCCAACATTAACTCTTGTATTTACATTTGAAGGATCCAAGTACTCAGCTTTTGAATAATATCTTAAAGCTTCATCAAGGTTCCCTTCTTTTTGCATTATCGCGCCTAAGTTCGCAGTTATTGCAGCGTCTTCTGGAGAATCTTCTAATTTTCTTTTATAAATTCTTTCTAGAGAGTATAGAATATCTTTGTTATCGTATGTTTTTGAAAGTATATAGTTATATTCTTCAACGGCTTCATCTTCAGAACCTAATTTGTCAAGCATTTTTGCGTATGAAAGTCTTAAATCAATGTCTGAAGGGTCAACTGCAACGGCTTTTTTGTAATATTCCGAAGCTTTTGGATCATTTCCTAAAAGTTTCATTATATCGCCGGTTTGTTCAAAACTTTCTTTTATTAAATCTTTATCAGAAAGTGATTGATTAAATTCATACCCTGCAGCGGCAAAATTCCCCTCTGCTCTAAGTTGTTTTGCTGTATTAAATCTGTTTTGAGCAGATGTGTTATAACCTATTTCATTTAAGCATTTATTAAGGTTTGATGTAACTTGTACAATTGCTTGTGATGAGTTTTTGACTTGGTTAGCATTTGGATAATATAAAAGATAAAATAGTGCCGCACGGTAATCATCTGCTGCTTTTGCGTAATCTTTATCTGTATTTGCATAATATGTTCCGCGAGCAAGATAAGAGTTTATAAGCCCTATTCTTGCTGAATTATCCAAATAATTGATTCTTAAAGCGCTTTTAAATTCAGTGATTGCCCCTGAATATTGGTAATTAGCTAAATACTGCTGTCCTAAGTCAAAGTGTTCTTTAAAGTCTGCTGATGCAGGTAGAATAATACTTGTTGTTATAGCAAGTGCACAGAATAATTTTATAAATTTGTTCATATACCAATCCCTCATCACAACAATTTTAATAAATTTATTATTACATGAACATCGACATTTTACTATATTTTTGCAAAAAAATAGAAGACTTATTTTTCAGTCTTCTACTAACAATACTATGAAATTTTTTAATCAAATCATTCAAAATCTGTTTTAGATACAAAGTTCATAACATCATCAAATAAAATTTGAATAGGCAGTGTCATATCAAACTGCAAATACTCGCCGTTATTTAAATCAATAAAAACTTCCGGCTCTTTGTTTTCGACCATTGGTTGCACCATAATGTATACTCCTTATATGTTTCACAGATATTCTTTGTATTAATATTGTCGGCCAAATAAATAAAATCTTTAATTCTTCTATATAAAAAAATGCCTCAAAAAGCTTGCTATATTTGTCTAATCTGTGAAAATTTTGGAATATTTACATTTTGTTACAAAAAAAATTAATTAATAAATATGTTAAAAATCAGATTTTGTGCTACCATAATAGTTGTAAGTACAATATAGGAGATAAAAAAATAGCTTTCAACGATAATAAAAACAACAAAAATCAAGCAATAATGAATGAGCGTATTCGCTCAAGAGAGGTTCGTTTAATTGATCAGGACGGTCAAAATCACGGAATTATCCCGACATCAAAAGCTTTACAGATGGCATATGATGCTGATTTAGATTTAGTATTAATTAACCCAAATCAAGAACCGCCGGTAGCAAAAATTTTAAATTACGGTAAGTATAAGTATGAATTAGAAAAAAAAGCAAAAGAAGCAAAGAAAAAACAGCATACCGTAGATGTTAAAGAAATAAAGATAAGATATAAGATAGATACACATGATTATCAAGTAAGAATAAAAAGTGTTGAAAAATTTATTGCACAAGGAAATAAAGTAAAGATTGTAGTAATGCTTAGAGGGCGTGAAATGCAGCATTCAAATTTAGCGTTTGACCTAGCAAACCGTTTTGTCGCTGACATGGAGCATTTACCTGTTGTCGTTGAGAAAAAACCTCAGCTTGAAGGCAGAAATGTAACATTGTATTTGGCTCCGCAATCATAATAAAAAAGTTCTTGACTGAAAATTTTCAGCCAGTATAATAAAAAACGTGGCAATTAAATATTTAGAACCATTTATCCCAAAAGAATATTTTATTGCCTCAACCTTTCAAAATAATAATGAAAATTAAATAAAAAATGCCGCGTTAGCTCAGTTGGTAGAGCAAGGGACTGAAAATCCCTGTGTCCTTGGTTCGATTCCGAGACGCGGCATTTTTGTATTACGAAATATAATCTTCTGTGTCAATTGAGCATGGTGCATTGTATTTGTAATAATTTGATTAGCATTGTACTTATTTGAGTGGGGTGAGTAGCTCAACTGGTGTAATTATTCCCTTTCTTTAAATCGTTTTCAATAAGACTTTGTACTTTATCTAAGTCTTTAAATATTTTCATTCTTGAGGATAAGTATTTTATGATACTAGAAATCTCATCTGTACCCGATTTTACTCTTGTAATTGTATCACCAGAACATAAGTGACAAAACGTAACTCTTCAATACTAACTTTTACATGTTTAGTTGAAGCAAACTTTTGTAGGTAATTTAGTAAATTTATATAATAACATTTGACAAATTACAATTTTTGTGTTCATAATTGGCTATGACAATTTACAATATTAGACTTTCTAAAAAATATGAAAAATAAATATTTAAATAAAAAACAAATAAAAAAAATATCTGAATTTTATAAAATACCCAGTTACGGTTTTACTTTGGCAGAAGTTTTAATTACTCTAGGAATAATAGGTGTTGTTGCAGCTATTACGATTCCATCTTTAATAAATAACTATCAGCAAAAAGTTTATGATACTAGCTGTGCTAAAGCTAAATCTAATTTAATCAATGGTTTTAAATTATTATTAGCGATGAATAATGCTGAAAATATTGATAATTTAGATGCTTCAAATTGTGGTAATGATGAAAATTGTTATAGAAACAATTTGAGTTCAGCCTTTAAAATTGTAAGAGATAATAATTCTGGATTATCTATTTCATCTTTACCTGAAAAATATACTGTACCTTCTAATTATACACCTTCCATAATGCCTGCTGCAACTATGGATCCACCAGAAGAAGCAAAGTTTGACTGGTCTGATGTCCCATATGTATTTCAAATGGCAGATGGTATAACTTATGGTATTGAATATATTAATTCTACTAATGGATATAATATCTATGTAGATACAAATAGTTCAGCTAAACCTAATCAAGTCGCAAAAGATTTATATAAATTCAGAGTTCTCGGTAATGCATCATTAGCCGATGTTACACATGAGCTACCGTATTTTAATGGCTATTGTTCAGCTTCAAACCGAAATGCTTGTACTACTGCAGAACAATGTAGAGCTGCTGCTGCTGAAAGAAAAACTAATGGTGTATGTCCTCCAAACTTATTCAGCCAAAGTAGTGCTGAAGTTTCTAATGGTATTGGTTCATTTGGGCAATATGGTTGTTATATATATACCGGAGGTCTAAACTCATATTGGAGTTCATCATTTTGTCCATAATTTATAGTTGTATGCTTTATTTTGTGAAAGTTTTCTAATATGAATACTCCAATAGTTTCTGTTTTAATGTCGGTATATAATGCTCGTGAAGATGAATTAAGACAATCTATCGAAAGTATTTTAACTCAAACTTTTAAAGAGTTTGAATTTATAATCATAAATGATGGTTCTACAAATAATAATGAGCAAGTTATATTATCATATAATGATAAAAGAATTCGTTATATCAAGAACGAAACCAATTTAAAAATAATAAAAAGTCTTAATAGAGGCCTTGAGTTTTGTAGCGGGAAATATATTGCGAGGTTAGATGCTGATGATTATAGTGCTCCTAAACGGTTAGAAAAACAAGTTAAATATATGGAAAAACATACTAATGTAGGTGGCTTGGGTACATTTTTTAAAAAATTAGATACCGGACAAATTGTTAAGCCCCCATTTAAGCAAAACGATGTCAAATTGTTAACAAGGTACGTAGTTGGGTGTATATCAAATCCATCCGGTATGATACGTAAATCCGTGTTAACAGATAATAATTTGAAGTATGATGAAAATTGTTTGCATGCCGAAGATTTTAAACTTTGGGCTGATATGTCATATTATTCTGATTTGGCAGTTATTCCGGAAGTTTTGACTTTTATAAGAAGTCATGAAGATGGTGTTTCAAAAACTAATGCTGCTTGGCAAGATAAAATTGTTCGTGTCGTATTATTAGATAATATTATTCGTGATTTTGCTTCTGATACAAAATATTTCTATTCTATATTAAATAAATATGTTAGAAATCAGGTTATATCAAATGAAGAATTGCAAAATTTTAAAGGGCTTATTGAACATGTAATTTTAAAAGTAGCTTTTCAAATTTCATTACCTTATAACATTATAGTTGAACCTTCTTTAATGCATATGTTGAATAAGCTTGCAATATCTGGAAGAATATAATTGCTTTTCAGTAGATATTATTTCAGCTTATTTCCCAATTTTTTGAGTTAATATAAAAATAAAAGCTAATGAATTTGTTAAGCTATATAATCAAAATATACTGGTTCATCATCAAAACTATTGTTTAAAATTTTTAGCATTGCTTTTGTGCTCATTTCATTTGCTTCTTTGGGATTTTTAAAAAATCTACCTTTGGCAGTTAAAACTCGTCCATTTTTCATAACTATGCAGTCTACTTCATTTCTGTTTTCAAGTAATTTCGCAGTAGATCCGTCTTTTAGTCTTAATGAAGATATCTTCATGTTTCGACCTTCTGCTAATCTTGACAAATTAACTTTGTTACCATTATCAGAAATGCTTTTTGCTAATTCTGCTACTGTCCTTTGTAAACCATTACTAATTTTTATCATATTTTATTTCTCCTTACATTAAATTTTAATTATTCTGAATTTTTTTATTTGCTTTTTTCCTTTATTTTGTAAAGATATATTAATGAGTTTTATTAGTAACTTTTATTTATTATTTTAGTATATAAGGTTATAATTTTGTAATATTTTAAAATAAGTTTTATGCTGTGCAAAAATTACATTAATTATTTTGTGCAGGTATTTATCCATTCAAGATATTTTTCATTGCCTTGAGATATTTCTAGCGAAATAATTTCAGGTATTTCGTAAGGATGTAATTTTTCAATTTCTTCTTTTACTTGTTGGAATAAGTCTTTTTTTGTCTTTATAAGCATTAAATATTCTTCATCTTCGGTTATTTCGTTGTTCCAAGAATATATTGATTTCACTTGAGGAATAATATTAACACAAGCCGCAAGGTGTTTTTTTATAAGAGTATTAGCTATTAATTTGGCATTTTCTATGCTGTTAGTATTACTTAATAATAGAGAGTTTTGCATGTTCTCCTTTCTGAAGCAAAATATTGCATCCCAAGATAGTTATTTTTTTACCTTTTATTCCATCTTTATTGTAATTTCTTAATGCAAAAATTAGTTGAAGTCTTGGTTCAATATTTTTTATAAATTCATATTTTAAATTTCTTACGCCATATATTTTGTAATTTTGCATCTCAATAATTCTTGAAAATATTCTTTCCAATGTGTGGGCAGTTGAATTTCTTGAACGGGTTTGTTGTGGGCCAGTAAAATCGTCAACAGTTAAATGTAGGTCTTTTATAATTTTAAAACATTTAGCTCTTGCGAGAAACATCGTTCCTGCAATAAATGTCCCTTTAGTTGCATTTAGATTGTGCTTTTTACAAAAGTTCTCAAAAAGAGTTGTATCGTCGATTTCTTTTGCCCCCATTTGAGCCAGGGTGACTTTTGATCCGATTATGCCTATATCAGGATTTTCAGTCATTATTTTCAGGTTGTTTGCAAATGTTTTTTTATTTTTAAGAAGTGCATCTATAAGAAAATTTCTCCAGCTGAAACCTTTACCATAAAAATCTTTTATATTTCTGTAATTTTTTGTATGGAATTTTAAAATAAAATCATAATCATCGAGATTAACATGATTTAATACCTGTAAGAAAGGCCAGACATCATATCCTCTGTTTTCAACAATAATTATTTTGGCATCAGGTTTAAATTCTTTTATTTGATTTATTATTTTTTGATTTTCTTCAACTAATGTTACATACAAATCCCAATTACAACTGTTGATATTTTTCATTTTTTTTATCATAAATTTGAGTTGATCAGTGTAATATAGATGAAGATGTAAGAGAACTTTGGGTTTATCTACAGTCTTTTTTATAACTATTTTTTGATTTAATAATGTAAGAACTTTGTATTTTGTAGATAATTTTTTAATATTTTTGATCGAAAAAATTCTTTCATAATTATTTGAATAAATTATATCCCCATTTTTTAAGGTATTTATAAGTTTAGAGATTTTTTTATATCCAATTTCACTTGCGTATTGGTTTGCAGTTTTAATTATTAAATCTTTTTGACTATCATCCGAAAATTTGTATGCAAGTATAACGTATTTTTCAAATAAATCTTTTATTGTTTGTTTGTGCTTATCAAGAAGATTTTTTTGCATTAATCTATCATATAAATAGTGCCAAACGTAAAGATGATGAATAGATTTTGTATTGCAATTTTTCATTATAGAATTGTTATGTTGTCTGTAAAAATAGAGTTTTTTATTTAGATAATAAGCTTTTTTTATGCATAACATGTATTCCCATATGAATGGAAAATCTTCAAAAGTTAAACCTTTAGGAAATTGAATATTATTTTCTTTTATAATTGATGTTTTAAAAAGTTTGTTCCAAGCGTAAACATTAGTATTTTTTATTATTTTGTCATCTACATTAACTAATCCATTATATTTGTTTACAAGATTTTTATTGATTGGATTTTTTAGATCTTGAGGGTATAGTTGACTTTCAAAACATATTAATTCTTGTGGTAAATATTTTACGAGATTTTCATATAAATTTTCAGATACATAATCATCGCTGTCTACAAAGGAAATATATTCTCCGGTCGCATTTGCGATTCCTGTATTTCTTGCCGCGGATAAGCCTTGATTATCTTGACTTATTACGATAATACGGTTATCTTTTTGAGCATATTCATTTAAAATTTGAAGAGATGAATCTGTTGAGCCGTCATTGACACAAATTATTTCAATATCTTTAAATGTTTGATTTGTTATGCTGTCTAAACATTCTCTTAAGTATTTTTCAGCATTGTATACCGGTATAATTACTGAAATTTTGGGCATTTATAAAACCTCTTTTCCAAATAAAGTCATTTTAATTTTGCCTTTTCTGAAATTTATTGTAATAATATTTTGTCTAATTTGTTTGAATTTATTGTTTCTTTCAATTCTTTTTAAGACTTTTAAATATTTTTGCGGCGTTTCAATGAGCGTCATAAAGTCTTTCTTATTGATTTTTTTGAAAAATGCAGTTTTAAGAGTGCCTTTTTGGTACTCTTCTTTAAAATGATCTGAAAAAACTTTGACGAATTCAGGTCTTACAGAGTCATCGAGTCTGAGCACTGAACTTACGTAGCCGGAATATCTGGTTATTTCCTCAACTTCTTTAAACTCTTCTTTTAGTTGAGGGTATTGTTCTAAAAATCTATCTATTTCATCATATTCATCGCAAACACAATAAATTTTTGTTTTACTTTTAACCGATGAATTCATATTATCTTGACGATAGTAAAGGTATGCTTTGTCGGTTAAAATAACGCGTTTTGCTAATGCAAATACTTTGAAAGAAAATGCAAGATCTTGATAGCTTGCTCCGGGTGTTTCTAAAAATCTTATATTATTTTCATTTATAAATGTTCTTTTATAGATTGCGCTCCAAACAGATGGATTTAAGCGAAGAAGCGTTTTATCTTCTAATGAATTTGTTAATTTGCCCGTTTTGGAAGAAGAAATGTTGTTGCGTTTTCTTGAAAACTTATTTTTACTCCAATATAAATACCAGTTACTTTTTGCAATATCTGCATTGTATTCTTGGGCAAGCTTATATAATTCTTCAAACATATTTTTATCTGCGAAATCGTCAGATTCTATTATTCCTATGTATTCTCCTCTAGCTGCGTTAATTCCCATATTCATTGTGTTACCGTAACCGGAATTGGCTTTATTTATAACGATAATACGGCTATCTTTTTTAGCATATTCATTCAGAATTTGAAGAGATGAATCTGTTGAGCCATCATTTACGCAAATAATTTCGATATTTTTGAGTGTTTGATTAATAATGCTTTCAAGACATTCCTGCAAATATTTTTCAACATTATAAACAGGTACAATTACGCTAACTTTTACCATTTGTTATCTCCTCAAATAAATTTATAGCTCTTTCTACAGCCTTATCCATATTATAATATTTATAGTCCCCAAGTCTGCCTAAAAAGTGTACATTTTTAGTTGATTCGCTAAGGTATTTTTTATAAAGTTTAGTATTCTTTTCATCAACAATAGGATAATATCTTTCATTTTTGCCATTTTCAAAGTTTTCAGAATATTCTTTTGCAATGACAGTTTTGGAAGACTTATCATTAAGATAATATTTATATTCGTGTATTCTTGTAAAATCATAATTGCAAGGATAATTTACAACTGCATTTGATTGATAGAATTCCCTGTCGTAGGTTTCAAATTTAAATTTAACACTTCGGTATGGTAACTCTCCGTATTTGTAACCGAAGAATTCATCAATTGAACCAGTATAGAATATTTGGCTGTTTTTAATTAATTCTTGATTTTTAGATGCGAAATCTTTATAATCTGTGTTTAGTATTATTTCAATATTTGGGTGAGCGAGAATATTTTCTACCATTTTTGTATATCCGTTTAAAGGAATTCCTTGGTATTTATCTTGGAAATATCTGTTATCCTTACTTATATATACAGGTACGCGAGCAGTTACTGTAGAATCTATTTCATCAGGATTTTTGCCCCATTGTTTTGTGGTGTAATGTAGAAAAACTTTTTCATAAATGTAGTCAGATAAAAATTTTAAATCTTCATCATCTTGTTTTTGAAATTCTAAAATTGTAACTTTTGTATTGTATTTAAAGTTTGTAAGGAGTTTTTCCTCTAATCTTCTAGCTAAAGTTGTTGGGAATACATCATAGATGGTATTAATATTAAAAGGTATTGTTGTTTCAATGCCATCAATGAGGGCAATAACTTTGTGCATATATGTATTGAATGATGTAAATCTGCTTAAAAATTCCCATACTTTTTCATTGTTTGTGTGGAAAATATGTGAACCATATTTGTGGATGAATATCCCATTATCATCTCTATAATCATAAATGTTCCCTGCAATGTGATTTTTCTTATCAATTACAAGAACTTTTTCCCCTTTATCTGCTAAAAGTCGTGCAATTGTTGCTCCTGATATCCCGCAGCCAATAATTAAATTATCTATGTTCATCATATCTGCAATAATATTATAAAAACAAATATTTGTCTATTTATTCATAAATAAAATACCGCAATGTCTATTTTTATTGCGGTATTTAATATTTAATTATATAAAAAGTGTATTGTTTAATATGTCATTTCCCAATTATTTTGCTCTAATTCTGTGTAACAACCAACTCCTAATGGTGATGTGTTACATCCGCAATCTCCAGTACATTCACCGGTTACAGAATCACATTCACAATTTGATTCTGCAAGGTCGGCTGGAGGAGTTCCAGCTAACTCACCATTTTTTGTTACATAAAAAGTAAATATATCTCTTCCTCCAATATTAGGTTTTTCTTGGGCATTTGTATCCATAATAATAGTTAAATAAGGTTTATTGGATGAATTAGTTCCAGATGTTGAATTAGAAATTGTAGTAACGCATATTGATGAAGAATTAGCTAGTATATAAGATTTCCCAGCGCAATTAACACTAGCTGTAGTCTTATTATTAATAG
>CALVGY010000044.1 GCA_944327215.1 Candidatus Gastranaerophilales bacterium
TACCCCCAAGCGAATTCGAATCGCTGTCTACACCGTGAAAGGGTGTTGTCCTAGGCCTCTAGACGATGGGGGCTTATTTCTTTCGACAAGTTCGATTGTACATGAAGCAAAATTAAATGTCAACTACTTTGTTTAAAATTTTTTTTATTATTTTAAATTATTTAAAAAATATTGTTTTATGTATTTATAAAAGATTATTTATTTCTATACTCTTGAAACTTTTTTATTTTTTATGTAAAATATATATATTAATAAGAGAGAGATAGGAGTAAATATATAAATGTTCGAACGTTTTACTGAAAAAGCTATTAAAGTTATAATGTTAGCTCAGGAAGAAGCGCGTAGACTAGGTCATAATTTTGTAGGAACAGAACAGGTTCTCCTTGGACTTATCGGTGAGGGAACAGGTGTTGCTGCAAAAACACTGAAATCTATGGGTGTTACATTGAAAGATGCCAGAGCTGAAGTGGAAAAAATTATTGGTAGAGGCTCAGGTTTTGTCGCTGTAGAAATTCCTTTTACCCCAAGAGCTAAGAGAGTTCTTGAATTGTCTTGGGATGAAGCAAGACAACTTGGCCATAACTATATCGGAACTGAACACCTTCTTTTAGGTTTAATAAGAGAAGGTGAAGGCGTTGCCGCAAGAGTACTTGAAAATTTAGGCGTAGATTTAAATAAGATTAGAAGTAATGTTGTTAAAATGCTTGGAGAATCTAAGCCGCAAACAGTTTCTTCAGGTAGCTCAAGTTCTTCTTCATCAACAGGCGGGAAAACTAAAACCCCAAGTTTGGATGAATTTGGTAGAGATTTGACTCTAGCAGCTCAAGAACTTAGACTTGACCCGGTCGTTGGCAGAGAAAAAGAAATTGAACGTGTTATTCAAATTCTTGCAAGACGTACTAAAAATAACCCTGTTCTAATTGGAGAACCTGGTGTTGGTAAAACTGCTGTTGCGGAAGGTCTTGCAATTAGAATTGTAAATGCAGAAGTTCCTGATATTTTGGACGGCAAAAAAGTTATCCAGCTTGATATGGGACTTTTGGTCGCAGGTACTAAATACCGGGGTGAATTTGAAGAACGTTTGAAAAAAATTATGGATGAAATTCGTCAAGCAGGAAACATTATTCTTGTAATAGATGAAATGCATACACTTATAGGTGCTGGTGCTGCTGAAGGTGCTATTGATGCTGCAAATATTTTAAAACCTGCTTTGTCAAGAGGCGAAATTCAAGTAATAGGTGCTACGACACTTGATGAATATAGAAAATATGTGGAAAAAGATTCTGCACTCGAACGTCGTTTCCAACCTGTAATAATTGATGAACCTACCGAAGATGAATCTATTGAAATTCTAAAAGGTTTAAAATCAAAATATGAAGAACATCACAAGTTGATAATTTCAGATGAAGCAATTGTTGCAGCTGTAAAATTGTCAAATAAATATATTACAGACAGATTTTTACCTGATAAAGCAATTGATGTAATTGATGAAGCTTCTTCAAAAGTTCGTCTTAAAGTTTCTAATCTTTCTCCGGAAGGCAAAGAACTGGAGAAGGATTTGCGTGCTTTAATAAAGGAAAAAGAAGAAGCTATCAGAAATCAAGAATTCGAAAAAGCTTCTCAATTACGAGATGATGAAGCTGATTTAAAAGAACGAATTCGCGAAATGACTCAGAAATACAAAGAAGAACACGAGGCTAATAAACCTACTGTTACTGCTGAAAATGTCGCAGAAGTTATTTCTACAATGACAGGTGTTCCTGTTACAAAATTGACGGAAGGTGAAAGCGAAAGACTTTTGAAATTGGAAGATACATTGCATCAACGTGTTATCGGGCAGCATGATGCAGTTGTCGCTATTTCAAAGGCTATAAGACGTGCTCGTGTAGGTTTGAAAAGTCCAAATAGACCAATCGGTAGCTTCATTTTCTGCGGACCTACAGGTGTTGGTAAAACAGAACTTGCAAAGGCTTTGGCTGAAGCTGTGTTTGGCTCTGAAGATAATATGATAAGAGTTGATATGTCAGAATTTATGGAAAAACATTCAACAGCAAAACTTATCGGTTCTCCTCCAGGGTATGTTGGATATGATGATGGCGGACATTTGACAGAACTTGTCCGCAAAAAGCCTTACAGTGTAATTCTTTTTGATGAAATTGAAAAGGCTCACCCTGATGTATTTAATATAATGCTTCAAATTTTAGATGACGGACGTTTAACAGATGCAAAAGGTCGTCATGTAAACTTCAAAAATACAATTATCATTATGACATCAAACGTTGGTGCTAGTATGATTACAACAACATCAAAATTAGGCTTCTCAACTAGTGATGATGAATCTAAAGATAAGTACGAAAAACTAAAAGAAACAGTTACTGAAGAAATGAAAAAAGCATTCAGACCTGAATTCTTGAACCGTATTGATGAGACAATTGTATTCTCACACTTATCTCAAGAAGAAATCAGACAAATTGTTGATTTGATGCTTAAAGACTTGTTTAAACGTTTAGCAGAAAGAGAATTGTCTGTTGAAGTTACTGATGAAGTAAAAGATCATTTGGCTAAAAACGGATATTCTGAAGCTTATGGTGCAAGACCATTGAGAAGGTTAATTCAACGTAAGATTGAAGATATGCTTGCAGAGGAAATATTGTCTGGCAAGTATTCTCCTGGTGATACGATTGTTATTAAGCTTGTAGATGACAAAATTGCGTTTGAGAAAAAAGCAAAACGAGCAAAAAAAGAACAAGCTGAACCTTCAGAAGTAAAATAATAGTTATTAAAAAGTTCCGCTATTAAGCGGAACTTTTTTGTTGATATTTATAGCAAAATAGTTTAAAGTATTTATATCAATATGACAAAATTTCAATATAGAGCACTAAAGAACAATAAGGAATTTGTTAAGGGTGAAGTTGAAGCTTCTTCTTTAAGGGAGGCTCGTGAAAAAATTCGTTTGTTAGGTTTCATCCCGACAAAAATTTATGTTGAAGAATATTCAAAATCGTCTTCTGTATCAAATTCTTCTGGGTCAAATGCTCAAAGCTCCAAAAAAGATATTAACTTCCTTTCTTTAAAGGATAAAATAAGTTTTACAAGTGAGTTAGAGGTCCTTCTATCATCAGGAATTTCCATTCTAGAGGCGCTGGAAGTCCTTGAAATAAATTCTCCATCTATGAATATAAAATCTATATGTACTACTTTAAAACACAAAATTATGGGCGGTATGACCTTTGCTCAGGCTCTTGAAGAATCTTACGGCAGAGTATTTGGCCCTGTTTATACCTCATTAATGAGAGCCGGAGAAGATTCAGGACAATTAGAAGATACTTTAATGCATATGTTGATTTTCTTAAGAAAACAGGATGATATCAAAAGCAAGGTTATCAGAGCTTCTATTTATCCGGCAATTTTGTTATTGTTGATGTTTGGAGTTTTATTGTTATTTTCAAAAGTTATTTTTCCTGCTTTTTATGGTGTTATTGCATTTTCAGGAGGGACAGTTCCTTTTTTTGCTCAGATTTTAATTAATTTGTGTACTTTTGTTGGGAATTTTTGGTGGCTTATTTTAATTGCTTTTGGAGCTTTGTCTTATATTATATCTAAGATGTTGAAAAAGCCTAGTATTAAAAGTAAGTGGGACAATTTTATTTTGTCTGTTCCTGTAGTGTCTGATTTTATCAAATATATTAATTTGTCAAATTATATAACAGTTCTACAAATATCTTATGATGCGGGATTGCCAATTATGTCAGGATTGGAATTGTCTGAAAAGACTCTTGGAAATATTGTTATGAAAAAACAAGCTTGCAGTACAACTAGTTTTGCAAAGAAGGGTAAGTCTTTGACCGAATCTTTTCAAATGTCTCAACTTATACCTGGTGCATTAATGACAATGATTGCTACAGGTGAAAAATCGGGCTCTCTTGGTAAGATGTTAAAAGACGCAGCTGATGTGATTGATAAAAAAGTTGATATGGCTCTTGATGCCGTTTTAAGACTATTTGAACCCACAATTATAGTAATAATGGGTGGTTTTGTTCTCTTTATTGCAGTTGCTTTTTATCAACTTTATGCAGGAATGCTTGGTTCATTATTTTAAATTCCACAATTTGGGTTTTAATTTTTATTGAACCATCTCATGATTTTATCTAAAAATCCTTCTTCTTCTTGCATTTCAGTATTATTAAGCTTTTCAAGCTTGTGTTGAATTTTAGAATAATCAGGATTGCCTTTTCCGATTTCTAAATATTTTTCATAACATTCTACTGCCGCAGGTTTGTTACGAAGTTTTTCGTATGCTTCGCCAAGTTTTCTGACTGTTGTAGAATTTCTTTTATCAAGATGATAAAGCTTTAATAGGTTATCTGCTTGAGCTTTATAATCCCCTATGCTTTCTCTAAATTCTGCAAGTTTTTCGAGAGCTTTTTTATCTTGTTCATCAAGCTTTGAAATTCTTTCATAAAATTCCATTGCGTGGTTTTTGTCACCTGATTCTTCAAGAAGCATTGCAAGGGTGTTTAACAAATCTAAGTCATTATCTTTGAGTTGGAAAGCGTTTAGATATTCATTAATTGCAATATCTTTGTTTCCTCTTACCAAATTATATTTCCCCCAATTAAGATGAGCATTATAATCATCATTTTTTTCTTCATAAATTAGAGCTCGCATTTGATATGTTAGAGGAGAATTTTTTTCAAATTCATCATATTTGTTCACGCATTCAAGAGCTTTGTCAAAATCTTTTGTCATATAGTAATATTGAGCATTTAATGCGTGATATTGAGCGATATGGCTATATTCGCTTTCCATTTCTTCAAGTTTTTTATGTGCTTCATCAACTTGTCCCATATCAAGCAAACATTTTACTTTAGTTAATTCATCAGATGTAACTTCTATTGCTTTTTCAGGATTCCCGTTTTTTAGGTATAAATCAGCAAGTTGTTCTTTTATTTCGGTTAAAGCAAGACCGTTTTTAAGCCCTCTTTCAAGAATTTCTATAGCACTAGGGGTTGCACTCTCTTTTACGTATAAATTAGAAAGTTTAAGATATGCTTCTTGCTGGGCATCTTCGTAATCGAGAACTTTTAAGTATTCATCAATTGCTTTTAAATTATTACCAGCTTGTTCGTAAAGTGTTGCCAATACAAATCTGGCTGAAAGGATTTCTTTGTCTTCTTGAGCTACATTTATTGCTTTTTTATAGTCATTTATAGCATGTTCAAGTTTGTGTTCTACAGAGTGCATATTTCCTCTGTAAATGTAATATTTATATTTATCTTGTGTTACGTATATGTCCATTAATTGTTCGTATGCAAGAACATTTGTTGCGTCATATTCAAGAATCTTTGAGTAATATTCAGCAGCTTGATCTTTGTTATCTAAAAGCATTGATAAATGCCCGAGTCTTTCAAGTAAGCTTAAATCTTTTGGGTTTCTGTTATAAAGTTTTTGGTATTCTTCAAATGCTTGTGTATATTGTTCGTTTTCTTCAAACTGTTCTGCTGTCTGTAAACTCATTTTGACTCCTTTTTTTATAATTATATCTTAAAAATATTTAATTATATAGGTAAATTAGTTAAATTTGTTTTGAGCTTTGGCGATTCCGTTATCAAGATAAAATTCTACTGCCTCTATTGCTTTTACCAATACATTTTTTAATTCAGGAAGTTGGTCTTTTGGAAAATTTTGTAAGACATAATTTTCGGATGGAATATTTGGTTGAGGCCCAATTCCAATTTTTAATCTGTCAAATTCTTTTGTTCCTACGTATTTTATTATTGATTTAATTCCGTTGTGTCCACCGTCAGAACCGTTTGCTCGAAATCTTATAGTTCCTAAGTCAAGAGCTATGTCATCATAAATTATTAGCAAATCTTTTACATCAATTTTATAGTAATCCATGACAGCTCTAACTGCTTCCCCTGATAAATTCATAAAAGTTGTTGGTTTTATTAAGATATTTTCTCCAAGTTTAGTAATAAAACATTTTAGTTTTTTGTCTTCTTTAAACGAAACATTGTTGCCTATCGCCCATTTATCGAGTACCATAAATCCCGCGTTATGCCTTGTAAAACAGTATTTCTCGCCAATGTTTCCCAGTCCGGTTATTAACTTCATTTTTATTCCCCTTTTATATTTATTATTTTAACTTAAATAAATATTACCACACTTGTTTACCGTCTTTACGCTTAACAAAAAGATAAATAACTTTTATTTTGATAATGCTAAAAGATGAGGATAAAATTATGAAAAATAAACCAATCATTCAAGAAAAAAGTTCAGAAAAAGTTGCAAAGTTTTTAGAAAAAAACTCTTTGCATAAAAAAGATTTTGCTGAAATGATAGGTGTTACACTTTCTTATGTCTATAATCTAATAGATAACACTATACCATTTTCAACGCGTACAACAACACTAGAAAGAATTGCAACTATTATGGAAATTGAACCTGAAGAATTTGAAGAATATAAAATTCCTCAGGAACCAATATTGATAGATGACTCAGTTGAGTTTTTCAAAGGTGTTATGAAAGAAAAGGGTATGTCTGTAATTACCTTTTTAAAAGCTTTTCCGCGTAAAAAACGTTTAGATATTGTTGATATGTTACGAGGAACTTTACCAATACCTATTGATTTTAAAGAGTTAACAATGATTGCGCAAGTTTTGGATTTGTCAAAGGATGACATTTATTCAATGTGGGAAAAGCGTATGAAACAGGTTTTAGAGAGCAATGGGATGAATATTTATTCAAATGCAGCACTTGTAAATTCAATGTTTGATTGTGCCAAAAAATTTATTCATTTGAAATAAGAATATTTAAAATCCGAAAATAATAAAAATAAAAAAATAAAAGAGGCCTTGTTCAGACCTCTTTTATTTATGCGCTTGGCGCGATTCGAACGCGCGACCTATCCCTTAAAAGGGGAGTGCTCTACCTGCTGAGCTACAAGCGCGAAAATCAATGCTATTCATTTTCGCCAGTAAGATTATTCTAGCAAGAACAATTTTTATTGTCAACAGTTTTTATTTATTTTTTCTGCTATTGTAAAAGTGCTGATAAATGTGCTAAAATTACCCTTATGGATGATAATCTTTTTAAAAATCAATATTATCAATATTTACAAGAAAGTTTTGATGTAATAAAAATTTTTGAAAAATATAGAAAAAAACTTCTTTTAAAAGTTGTTTTTATATCTTTGTTGTTCTTTTCCTTTGCTTTGGTTCTTGTTTATATTTTAAGTGTCATGATTATAAAAAGCATGTATAACCCTATTTTGTTTCCGGTGTTGTTATTTATGCTTTATGCATGTCTTTTAAAATCAATCACAACTGTAATTCTTACAGATAGGCAATATCAAATTAAATATAATGAAGAAATTATGCCGCTTATTTTATATCCTGTGGCAAATTTTAAAGATTGGCCTAAAAATAAAAATACGGAAGCTGTTATTGATTCAAAATTATTTAAAAACTTTGATACTCAAGAAGATTCATCTTGTGTCTTTGGTTATTATAAAACTTCTAGTATTACTATTTCTGATACCAGATTAACTTTGCCTGTGAAAGCTTCCGGCAAGCCCGATATTTTTAAAGGAACAATAATACAAATTGATATTGAAAAATTTATAAAGAATCATATTATATTTCTTTCGAAAAATTTAAGTAAAAATTTTAAATATCCGATGTTTAAAATAAATGTTGAAGGAATTGAAGAGTATTTGTCAGCTTATGCAAAAAATAATTCTGATATGGAATTTATAGCAGAGAAATTTTTTGATTTATTAAAAAAAATCGCAAAAGCCTATGATGCAAAAAGTTTTGCATTTTCATATAAAAATAATACTGTTCTTATTGCAATGAAGCAGAGAAAAGCAAAACCGTTTGGGTATCTTTTTAAATCTTTGGTAAAATTAAAAAATTACGATGAATTTATTGAAAAACTCATCGTAATTTATGAAATTGCTGATTATATGAACAATAATTAAGCTACTTTATTTATTTTGTTATTGTTGTTGTCTTGTGGTTTTGTAGCCGTTTGTGTTGTCTCAGCTTGAGAAGTTGTAGCTGGTTGTGTTGTTGTTGGATTTGTTTGAGTTGTTACTTTTTTGAAGAATGTTTTTCCATTCTTTTTAGCATATACATAGGCAGCTGTTCCGATTGTCACAAAGGCAACTCCTACTCCAACTGCTGTTTTAACCCATTTGCTATTAACATTTTTTATTTTATTTGTTTGTTGTTTTGCAGTTTCTGCTGCATTTTCAGCGCCTTCTTTTATAGTTTTAGCAGTTTTTTCAATTGTTTCTTTTAAAACACCTCTTTGCATATCTTCTTCAGAGGCTCCGACAAGACGTTTCATAGGGGATTTATCTCTTGCTTCCCAGCCTTCATCAATATGCCAGATGTCGTTTCTGTACATCTTGTTTGCAGATTTTCCACCATTAAATTCGTCGTTGTTGTGCCAGTCAAATTTTTCTTCAATATCTTTTTTACATTTAGCTATGTAATTTGGTTTATCATTAAAGTATTCATCTGCTATTTGCCCTAGGCGATCAGCAACCTCTTTAGACGATCTTTCAATTCTTGCATCATCTATTTGATCAGCTGGTGTATCCCAGGTTAATCCGTCATAAGTAGGGTTCATTTCCGGAGCTGTGTCTGTTAACCAACCGTTTTCTTTATTTGTATAATCTACAGGGCCGCCAGCTGCTGTTGAAAGATATGGAACACCTCCCGCTTTTGCTTCAAATGGAGTAATTCCGCAAATTTCATCGCGAGATGTAAAGATACAGTGTGTTGCACATCCGACAAGCTTGTTAGGGTATGTGCCGTCAGCTAACATTAAACTGCCTTTGTATGCTCCATTATCAAGTTCGCCTATTTCATTAAAAATTTTCTCTATTAGTTTCCATTCTCTAGAATTTTTGTCAAATGGAGCTTTACCCCAACCTAAAATCATATGAACTCTTTGTTTTGTTTCTTTAGGTATATCTTCCCGCATAAGAAATTTTTTAAAGCCTTCAAGACTTATCGGGAACCCTTTTTGTTCATCAGGTCTTCCCCAGCCCATTAAAAGCATATCACCTTTTTTGTAGTTAGATAAGCTCCCAAATACACTGCATTTATAATTGCTGATTTGAACATCGTTATAGAAAACTCTATTCAAAGCGTCCTGACCTTTTTTTTCTGCTTCATTTAAAATATTTGTCAGCCAAACTGCATTTTTTTCTCTTGCTTCAATAATTTCTTCTATATTGTTTCCGTTGTATTTGAAAGGCGTAAATCTATCCTTTTTAGCTGTTAAAGTATTATCCCCAAGAGCAAAATTGCCTGTATTGTTATCTAAACCTAAATTCGCAGGAGTTGATCCGTTTAATGGACTTGTTGTTTGAATTTCTCTCAAATCTGCGCCAAGACCTGGAGCAGAGTCCATATCAGGATTTTTCATTTGTCTATCGAAGTTTGGAGATACTGTTCCGATGGAAAAATTGTTTGGGTTTACTTTTTTGGCATTGATTGCAATTTTTGTAATGTTATATGTGCCAAAAAAGTCTTTAAATTGTCCGATATATGGATCAAATACTTTGCGAACGAAGCTCTTTTCAACTTCTGTTAAATTACCCCAACCCCTTGCATTAAAGTTTTGTAATAATTCGTACTGTGGATGTTTACTTATTTTTTCAACATCTTGAGGGGAGAAAATCATTCTAGCAAATTCAAATGGGTTATCAGTATTGCCTTGATATGCTCTTCTAGGGTTGTGCATAGTGAAATGTGTGATTGTCCCATCATAAAATTTATTCCCTTTAGCGGATTCATCAGATATAAAACTTAAAACAGTCGCAACAGGTCTGTCATGCCCCCAAATACTTGCAGGATTAAAGTTCCCAAATTCATCTGTATTCATTTGTTCACCTGCGCATACAACAGCTCGACAAAAATCTGAATTTATTATTTCAGCATTCATGCCGTCATAGCCTTCAGTGCTGTATGTATATGGTTTTGGAATTTTAGCAAGCTCTGCTGTATACATCCAATAATTAGGGCTTGTCTTGAGTTTGTTATATGTAGGATTTTGTTCTGAAATTTTAAATAAATGATATTTTACTTTTTGAACTTTACCGATATCAGTATCGGACATTCTTTCCAATTCACCTGTAGCACTTGTGGGTTCAATTATACAATATCTTGATAAACTTGTTGCATTTTTACCATTAGGTTCACTTTGAATTACATAACGTAAATCTTCAGGATCCAAGTTATGAATTTTTGCAAATTCTTCAAGGGTTTGTCCTGGTTCACCTGATAAAAACCACCTGTTTTCTATTTCATCAGGAAGTACTACTTTTTGAATTTTTTCACCTTTTTCATTTGTTTCTTCCATAACTTGTTTTATTTTCTTGATGTATACAAATTTATAGCCACCTTTAGGGTTGTTGTATTCGTGGAAAGGCATAATGCTTCTCACATCCAAGCCTTCGTTTGCTCTGAAACTAGATGGAGCTTCTGATGTAACAACTCCAAGACCACCTTGAGAATCTTCCTGAAGTCCGGTTGCTTTGTTTTCGTATGGTAGTGATAGTATTTGGTTTATATTTTTTTCACCACCAGTAAATGTTATGGATGCAATTCCTTCGCTGCGTGCAATTTTATTAGCAATATGTATTGGGGTTGATGCATATGTAGAAAGTTGAATGTCATTACTGTTATAGGACGCAGGATTGCTGCTTACATTTAATTTGTTTTGTTTTAAAATAGTTCTCTGATTGTTAATTTGAACCGGATACACACGCATGTTTACACCCCTTACTTGTTGTAGTGTTTATTGTAATTGTTTGCAGAAAAATTCTCCAGCTTTTATAATAAGACGTCTGCAAAATTTTTTTCAATAGTAATTTGTATATTTTTTAAGATATATTAAGTAAACTTTTTTTTAATAATTAAAGTTTTTTTTGTAACTTTTAAGTAAAATTATAATTGTAACTTGGAAAAGGGAAAAAATGGATAGATTTTTTGGATTATTGGGAATTGTTTTAATATTTGGGATAGCTTTTTTGATGTCTAATAATAGAAAGGCTATTAATTACAAAACTGTGGGCACAGGTTTTGCGCTTCAAATTTTGCTTGCAGTATTTATATTTAAAGTCCCTTTGGGTAGAGCGATATTTTTTAATATTGGTTTATTTATTCAAAAAATTCTTGAATTTGCTAAAGAAGGCGGGGCATTTGTATTTGGCCCTTTAATGACAGAACATAAAATTACAGCTGTATTTGGTCCAGGTGCTCAGGTATTTGCATTACAGCTTGTTGCATCGCTTATTTTTATGATGATTATTGTGAACATGCTTTATTATTATGGAATTATGCAAAGAGTCGTTCCTCTTCTTGGGAAAGCGATGAATAAATTAATGAGTGTAAGCGGTGCTGAGGCTTTATCAAATGTCGCAAGTGCTTTTGTCGGCCAGATTGCCGCTCAAATCATGATTAGACCGTATTTTGCAAAACTTACTCGTTCAGAATTGTTAGCTTCAATGACTGGAAGTATGGCTTGTATATCAGGAGCTACCATGCCTATTTATATTGGGATGGGAATTCCTGCTCAGTACTTGTTGGCTTCTTGTATAATGGCAGCTCCAGGGGCTCTTGTTATTTCTAAAATTGTTTATCCTGAAACTTCTACTCCGGAAACGAGTGAAGATATTAAAATTACCTATAGTAAAAGAAAAAGACCTTATATTAACGTATTTGATGCAATATCTGCAGGTGCGTCTGAAGGGATGAAAGTTGCGATTAATGTTATTGCTATGATTTTAGCTCTTGTTGCTCTTGTTGCAATGATTGATTGGTTTTTAGGTTGTGCAGGGAATTTGGTTGTTAAATATCTCCATATTAATTTCGCATCTTTTGATTTGACTCATCTTTCTTTAAAATTAATTTTAGGTAAAATCTTCTCAGTATTTGCTTACTTTATGGGGGTACCAATGAGTGAGGCAACAACTGTTGGAAGTTTAATGGGAACAAAACTTGTATTAAATGAAATGGTTGCTTATTTTGATTTGACGAATTTACCTGTTCAGCTTTCAGATAAGAGCTTTTTAATTGCAAGTTTTGCATTATGCAGTTTTGGGAACTTTGGTTCTATTGCAATTCAATTGGGAGGTATCGGAGAGCTTGCTCCTAACCAACGTAAAAACCTTGCAAGACTTGGCTTGCGCGCTTTGATTTGCGGAACTCTTACTTGTTATATGTCAGCAGCTATTGTTGGGGTATTGTTTAATTAAATGATTAAACAATTCTAAGTTTTATTTCGGCAAATGTTTTTGCCAATCAGCGTCCAAGCTTTGTATAAATCTGTGCGCGTCAATTACGTCATCATAATTGATAGGTTCTGGCCCTTCTTGAACTTCCAATGGCTCGTAGTTGTTTACGTCAATATCTGTAAAGCCGACAAAAGCTACACCAAAGCTTTTACCACAATGTTTGCATTGGAGACTTACGACCATTAAACCTTCTTCTTCTCTTTTTATAACTATTGAATCCTCGTCAAAATTGTTACGGCATTGTGAACAACAAAGATTATTGAATAATTTTTCTATTTTCTTCTTCATAAATTCCTCTTTTTATTTTTTTATATTATAATAAATACTGTTAATTTCCTAATGAGCATGGGAATAATATAAGTGTAGCGAATTATATGTGTCGTTTCGATTCGCAAAAGCTAACAGATAGGAGTTTATCATGGAAGCTATTAATTTAATTCTATTCGGATTTATTGTTTACACTGCGTTAATCGTAGTACCAAGCATCTGGGAAGAATTAACTACAGAAGGGTAAATCCTTTTAAAATTTAAGACGAAATATTTGGGTGAGAGTTCCTTTTTCGTTCAGATTTTTGCCAAGAGTGTGAGTGTCGGTTTTATAAAGTGTATTTAGTACGTTATTTATTTAACGCATTTATTTGTTGCGGGCAAAATCGAATCAAGGCACTTACGCGCAATATCAGTTACATAATCCATATCTGATTTTTTCATAATCAAAGGTGGGTTAAAGTAGATGACATTTCCGAGAGGTCTTAATATAACTCCCTCCATCAGAGCCTTTTTGTATATTTGGTAGCCTGTTCGCAAGCTGCCATCAAAAGGCTTTTTGCTTTGCTTGTCTTGGACAAGTTCTATAGCATTAATTAGACCTATGTGGCGAATTTCTCCAACATTTGGATGGGAAAGGAATTTCTCTTTTATTATTTTGTTAAAATATATGGCATTTTCTTGTGCTTGTGCTAGGATACTGCCGTCTTCAAGCAAATCTAAAACAGCATTTGCCGCAGAGCAAGCAAGAGGATTGCCACTGTATGTATGACTGTGCATAAATGCCTTACCGGTATTATATTCGTCATAAAAGGCATCATATATTTTTTGTGTTGTGACAAAAAGTGCCATTGGCATGTAACCGCCAGTTAAGCCTTTAGAAAGACACATAATATCAGGTGATACTCCTGCATGATCAAATGCAAACATTTTCCCTGTACGTCCAAATCCTGTTGCAATTTCATCAGCAATTAAATTCACGTTGTACTTGTCACATAATTGTCTTAATTTTTTTAAGTATAATGGTGGATAAATTTTCATTCCGGCAGATCCTTGTAAAAGCGGTTCAACAAGAATTGCTGTTGTTTCATCTCCATGTTTTTCAAATGTCTTTTCAGCATGCTCAAAGCATTCACAATTACAGTTGTCTCTATTTTTACCATATGGGCATCTAAAGCAATCAGGACCTTGAACTCTTACTATGTCCATTAAAATCGGTTTATACAATTTAGTGTATAAGTCGCAATCTCCAACTGATAATGCACCTATTGTTTCTCCGTGGTAGGCTTCAGTTAATGCCATAAATTTTGTTTTCTTTGGGTAACCTGTTTGTTGATGATATTGAAAACTTACTTTCATTGAAGCTTCTATTGCAGATGATCCATTATCTGTAAAATTAAATTTACAAAGTCCTTTTGGAAGAATTTTCATCAATCTTTCACATAATCTGATAGCTTGTTTGTGGCTAAAGTTCGCAAAAATAACATGTTCCAGCGTATCCGCTTGTTTTTTGATTGCATCACTTATATGCGGATTGCAATGCCCAAGAAGGTTGCACCACCATGAACTTATTACATCATAATATTTTTTGCCATCTGTGTCATAAAGATAAATTCCTTCGCCTTTCTCTATAACTATTGGTGATAATGTTTCATAATCCTTCATTTGAGAACAAGGATGCCATATATATTTTAAATCTTTTTCTGCCCAGTTATTCATTTATTTATACCTCTTTAAATAGTTCAGATAAATCATTAATTGTGTCTGAACCTTTTTCAACTGTTGATACTACTTTTATTCCGGTTAGTTTTTCAATTTGTAATTTGTTATCTTTTTGCATTAAATCATTTTTATCATAATTGTTTAGTATAATGCCTTTAACATTAATTCCATGATTTTTTGCGTATTCATACGTCAATAATGTAGAATTTATTGTCCCTAATCCTGCTGATGCAACAATAAGTATATCAAGATTTAGTGCCTTAATTACATCTTCAAGCATAAGGCGGTTATCTTTTAAATTAAAAGGACAACAAATACCTCCTGCACCTTCAACTACAATATAATCAAATTCTTTTTTTATATTTTCAAAGTCTTTTTCTATTTTTTCAAGATTGATTGGTTTATTTTCAATTTCAGATGCAAGATGTGG
>CALVGY010000045.1 GCA_944327215.1 Candidatus Gastranaerophilales bacterium
AGGGATTTGAAAAAATTTCAGATGCTGGGTTTTGCACAGGGAGTAACAATTGAAAATACTCTCGGGCTTCAAGATAACGGTTACACATCAGAACTGCGTTCTGAAAATGAACCGATAAAACATAAAATACTTGATCTTATAGGTGATTTATACTTAACAGGCATAAACCCGCTTAATCTAAAATGCCAGATTTTAGCTAAAGAAGCTGGTCATGCTGTTCATATAAAAACAGCCAAAATGTTAAAAGATAAATTAATAGAATGTAAATAAAATTCTAAAACAATTGCAAAATTTCCCCTCCATTGAGGGGATGGGCAGTACAGGGCTGGGTGGATAACCCTGAAATAAATTTAAGATGACAGAAGAACGAAAAATAAGGAGAAAAATATGACAGAAGAAACTAAAACAGAGGCATTAAGTTTTGACATTATGGATATCATGAAAATGATTCCTCACAGATATCCATTTTTATTGGTAGACAGAATTACAGAATGTATTCCAGGGAAAAGTGCAAAAGGTTATAAAAATTTGACAATGAATGAAGAATTTTTCCAAGGTCACTTCCCTAACAATCCAATTATGCCTGGAGTATTGCAGTTAGAAGCTATGGCTCAATGCTCAGCTCCTATATTAATGACAATGCCTGAATTTAAAGGTAAATTAACTTTGTATGCTGGAGTTGACGGTGTAAGATTTAAAAATATCGTAAGACCTGGCGACAGATTTGAAATGGAAGTTGAACTTACTAAAGTAAAAGGTCCTGTTTGCAAAGCTCACGGTATCGGAAGAGTTGATGGTAAAGTTTGCGTTGAAGCAGATATGACTTTTGCTCTAAAATAATTGGATGTATATTTTTATATTAAAAAAAGTAAATCATTGTAATGATTTACTTTTTTTATGACAAATTTTTTTTTCAGGATATTTATATAGTCCGGAGAATAAAAAAAATGAAAATTAATAATATAAATAATTATACTGTTACCCCAAAATTAAATACTTATAAATATACATCCCAACCATTAACAACTGAACAAAAGCCTGAAGTGTCAAATACACAACTCCCGATAACCGCACAGTATTTGGCATTTACCGGAGGCTATAGTTTAGACTTAGTTCAAACTATAAAGCAGTTGGATAAATTTGCCGAAAAAAAATCTTCTATATACCCTCCAAATATCAGAGAATGGGCAGGAATGGTTTTGGAAGAAGGAAACAAAGCTAAAGAAACTTTAATTGGAGTTCATAAAAAATATTTTGCCGCTCTAAAAGAATGTTTTACTTTGGATGAAATAAAATCAAAATTCCCAGAATTTAAAGATGCAATTTCGTCTGATAATGTAAAAGTTTCAAAAGAATCGTTGATAGACAAATTTCAAAAAGGTGAACTTGAATATTTCGATAATGATGAAGATTTAACGGTTCAATTAATCAAATTATATTGGGGAGATGGGTTTTCTCTGAATGATTTAAAAAGATATGCAGACGGACAAGATTTGTATTATACAATGACAAAATTACAAATCCCGACTGCGAGCAGGGAATATGGACATATTCTAAAATTCTCCGATCCTGAATATAATGAACGCTTAACCCGTGAAATGGTTGAAAAACGTGCGGCGGCATTAGATAGAAAAGCTCAAATTCAAGATGGGGAACCTGTTTACATCAAACGTGGTCCTTTGTCTGCTGAGCATAAACAAAGAATTTCTGAAGGATTGAAACGTTATTATGAAGCAAATCCTGAAAGAATTTATGAGATGTCTGAAAGGCAGAAAGATTTTTATAAACAGAATCCTGAAAAAACAGAGGAGTTATCTCGAGTATTAAATAAAGCTTGGAATATTTTTGGAGCTGACAGAATTAAAAGTGCATTATCAAAATTTTTAAAATCCCGTAAGATTGCAAGTTTTGATCTTGAATCTTCTCCTGAGTTATTAAGTAAAGAGCAGTCATCTGCAATGAAAGCTTTTTGGAATTTGAATGATTGGGCCAGAAAATCGTTTTCAAAAAATATGAAATTTGCATGGAAAAAAGTAAAAGAGGATTCAGAAAAATTTTATCTTGTAGATACAATTCCTGAAGGTTTTAAACAAAAATTTTATCAATGGGCAAAAGATAAAAAATTAAATTTAGACCACCTTGATTTTAATTTTAAAATTTACAAATATAAACATGAGCTTGACACTGGTGATGGCATAGAATTAAGTAAATACACTCCAAGTTTTATAGATGAATATTCAGACAAGGTAAATATAGACCAAAGTATGGTGATGGCAAATACATATATGCTCTCATTAATTAATATATCAAAAGAACTTAAAAAGATATCTAAGAAACATAATATTTCACAAGGTACACAAAAAATTATTGAATTATCACGGAATTTAATTCGTGAACTGCTATTTGAAACTGGTGATGATTTATATAGAGATATTAGGAGTTTTGAGGCTGCAGAAATTCAAAAAATTTATAACTCTATATTAACATTATTTTTCAAAGTAGATAATGCAGAAAGATTTATTGCTTTATTTAAACAACATCTTGATAATGCTTATGTTACAGTAGAAAAACTGCAGGGGAAACCTATAATGCTTAACAAAGAAATGCTTGAAGGCGTATTAAAATAATGTAAAAATCCACGACATTTCCTCAACTTTGTACTATAATTGAAACATTAAGTATAAAAGAGTATAAGAACGTGAGTTAGCCTCCGTGTGTGACTGACTAAAAATCATAAAAGAGGGTAAAAGCGGGAGCGAACTTTCGTGAGTGACTGACAAAATACCCAAAAATTATAATAAAAATTGACGAAGAGGGTAAAACAAACGGAGGCGAAGCCTCTGACTAAAAAATAACAAGTAACACAAAAATCTATGAAGAGGGTAAAAAGATGATAGACAAAACCGCAATTATTCACCCATCCGCTGTTATTGCAGATGATGCAATTATCGGACCTTATGTTGTTATTGGTGAAAATGTTAAAATAGGGCATAGAACAAGAGTAATTTCAAATGCACATATTGAATTTGCAGAAATTGGGGATGATTGTACGATATCTCCATTTGCAACAATTGGTTCTGAACCTCAAGATTTGGGTTATAAAGGAGAATCTACAAAAGTTGTAATTGGTGACGGTACAATTATTAAAGAAAACGTAACAGTTCACAGAGGTGCAGCTTGCGGTGACTTTACTACAAGAATTGGTAAAAAATGTCTTTTGATGGTTGGTTCACACGTTGCTCATAACTGTGTTTTAGATGATCAAGTTATTTTAGCAAACCTTGTAACTTTAGGCGGACATGTTCATGTTGGCTTTGGCGCATTTGTCGGCGGAATGAGCGTATTCCATCAAAATATCAGAATTGGTGATATGGCAATTATTAGCGGATTTTCTGCTTCTCGCCAAGATATTTTGCCTTATTCAAAAGGTGAAGGCAGACCTCCTGTTCCACGCGGATTGAATGTTATAGCTATGAAAAGACGCGGTGTTCCTCAGGATGTAAGAACTCATGTCAATGAAGCTTTCAAATTATTAATTTCTGATGAATATAATACTACTCAGGCTATCGAAAAGATTAAAGCTGAAATTCCGATGAATGAATATATTGAAAAAATGATTGAATTTATTAAAACTTCAAAAAGGGGCGTGCTTTTAAAATCTCACAAGTCTGGACATGAATCTTTGCAGGATGAGTAGTTATTAAAGCAGGAAATTATTACAATAAATAAAAGCATCATTATAAAATATATTTGTTAAGAGTTGAAATTATAATGGTGCTTTTTTAAACTAAATAGGAGAAAGTATATGCAAAAAACAATTTGGGATAAATACGCACAAGTTTTGGTT
Organism: Candidatus Gastranaerophilales bacterium; assembly: GCA_944327215.1. Taxonomy (GTDB): domain Bacteria; phylum Cyanobacteriota; class Vampirovibrionia; order Gastranaerophilales; family Gastranaerophilaceae; genus Stercorousia. The sequence continues at coordinate 3,848 of CALVGY010000045.1, forward strand.
GATTATTCAACTGATGTTCAAAAAGGTGATTTGGTGCAAATCAGAGCAACAAGCGTTTATGCAAAAGATTTGGTAAAAGCTGTTTATAAAAAGGTTTTAGAAAAAGACGCCCATCCTATTTTGAGAACATCATTTGAAGACTTTTCCGATATTTTTATTAAATACGCATCTGATGAGCAGCTTGATTTTATTGACCCGATTATAAAACTTGAATATGAAACTATCGACAAATTTATCTCAATTGGCGCACCGATGAATACAAAAAATATGGCTCGTGCTGATATGCAAAAACTTTCCCGTCGTTCAAAAGCATCTCAAGGCTTGTCTAAAACTTTGATGGACAGAGCTGCAAGCGGTGATGCTAAATGGGTTATTGCAGATGTTCCGACTCATGCTCTTGCGCAGGAAGCTAAAATGTCTTTTGATGAATATTCAGAATTCTTATTCAATTCCTGCTACTTAAATTTAGATGATCCGGTTGCCAAATTACGTGAGTTAGATGAAAAACAAGCAAAATGGGCAAATTATTTAAATGGTGTGAAAAAGCTTCACATCGTCGGCGAAAAGACTGATATCACATTTAATGTAGAAGGTAGAAAATGGATTAGCTGCTCAGGATTGAACAATTATCCTGACGGTGAAGTGTTTACATCGCCTGTGGAAGACGGTATTAATGGAGAAATTTATTTTGATTTCCCTCAAAATTACCGTGGCAATTCTGCAACGGGTGTTCATTTGTGGATTGAAAACGGGCAGATTGTAAAATTTGATGCTGAAACAGGGAAGGATTTTCTTGAAGCAATGCTTAATACTGATGAAGGTTCGAAAGGTATTGGAGAAATTGCTATCGGAACAAATGATGAAATTCAAGAAGTTACCGGAAATATCCTTTTTGATGAAAAAATCGGCGGTGCAATACATATGGCAGTTGGAGCATCTTACCCCGAAACCGGTGGTAAAAATGTCTCAGGTATTCACTGGGATATGATTAAGAATATGAAACATAATTCTTCAATATATGCTGATGACAAGCTTATTTATGAAAACGGAAAATTCATAATATGATTGTAAGAAATTTTTTAGATAGTGATATTGAAGCAGCTTCAAAAATTACCTACACAGTCTGGGGTGATTTGTATGCACATGAAAATGATGAATTGCAAAAACTGATTTATGATTTTACTTTAAAATATTATTATTTGAATAAAAATTATTCTTTTGCTCTGGACGATAATGAATTGTGCGGATTAATTTTTGCAGCATTTAAAACAGATAAAAATTCTGTTTTAGATGAATACAAAAATAAAATCACATTGTTAAATGATAATGACAAACAAATAGCACAAAACCTTTTTGACTATGTAGAAAAAGCAGGCAAAGAGGTTAAACAAGTAATGAATAATGATGATTTGATGATGGGACTTTTTATCAGCAGGAAAAAAGGCGGCGGACGAATGCTCCTTTCAAAACTTGTTGAAACAGCAATTAATAGCGGAATAAAAAATATTTATCTTTGGACAGATACAACCTGTGATTTTGACTATTATCAAAAAAATAATTTTACGTTCGTTAAAGAATTTGAATGTATTGTAAATAACAAAAAAATCAATACATTAATTTTTAAAAAACCATTATCATAAATTAAAGGAGTAATTATGATAAAAATTTCACCTGATGTGACATCACCTGTTGCAAAAAAACTGGCTCAATTAAAATCAGATTTGGTTTTTTCTGCTGCAACAGGAAATTATAAAGGGTTTAAAACTGCAGCAAAAGAACATGCTAAATTGGCAGTAGATAATTTTGAGTTGTCAAAATCAGTTAGAGCTCCCCAAATAAAAGCTTCTCTATTTTCAAAAACAGGCATGAAAATTTTCAAAGTCTGGTTTTTAAATCTTTTTAGAATAAAAACGCCTGAAGAAAAACTTTTAAAACAAATGGGCAGGCAAGAAAAATTAAAACGTGAAGCTGCAAAATACATGAGCAATAACGTTTAATTAATCCGGTTCATATCTGAACAAATCGTTTGGAGTACAATCCAGAGCAAAACAAAGCTTGTTCAAAGTCTCAAACTCTATACCTTTAGTTTTGTCATTGTAAATATTATATAATGTTTTTCTACTAATGCCGGTTAGAGTTACTATTTCGTGTGGTTTAATTCTTTTATAACCCATTATTGTGGATAAACGATTTTTAATCATATATAAATGTTACTCTATCTGATTATTAGAGCACCCGTTTGAGAAAAATAATACCAATTTGGGTAATATACAACTCATTATTATTAATGTATATTAATATTGGAGGTAAGAAAATGATTGATGAAAATGCTAAAACCGTCGGTATTATTGAAAGTTCTGCTGTGGAACTCAAAAGTTTAATCGCAATTGCACAGGTTTTTACCGATGGAAAAGCTGATAATGCAGAATTGAAAGAAATTGATTTTTGTTTATCCAAAATGGAAGAACATATTTTTAAACTCAACAATCTTTTTGAAAACGGAAATATCGAAAAATTGCTTCATTCTTAATTTATAATATTAATTTAAAACTCAATGTTTCAATTATCGTTTGGATATTCATATTCAAACGATATTCTTTTTTTGCGGTTTCGATTGCCTTCAAATCCTCGATAAGCTTTACTTTCAAAGCCATATTATCAAGATTTGATTTCAAAATGGCTTCTATATAATTTTGCATTTGCGTAAATACAAGTTCAGGTTCGTTTTCTCTTGCAAGGTTTAAGATTTTGTCATTAAAATCAAGGACTTCGCCTCTTTCAAGTTCCAAATACCCGTCCATCGAATCTTTTACTAAAGAAAAATCTTTGTCTTCATCTTTCATAGAGGGGACATAAAAACATTGTGCCCTTGAAACGACAGTTGTTATTACATCTGTTTTATCTTTTGTCAGGAAGAAAAATGTAGTTTTTGACGGAGGTTCTTCAAATGTTTTCAAAAGGGCATTTGCTGCATCGGATTGGAAATTTTGTTGATTTAACCCTTGCAAATTTCCATCTTTATCTTTGTCGCAAAAAATTAGAACTCTGTGGTATTCAGAGGTTACAAGCAAATCATTTTTAATCATTCTTGCCTGTTCGATTGAGATTACGTTTTTGGAGGTGTCACCTTGAGGCTTGTTATCGACTTTTGAAATCGTTAAAACTGCGGGGTGATTGTGTTCTCTAATCCATTTGCAATTCAGACATTGACAATTTTCTGTATGATCTCCAGTGCAATTAAGCATTCTTGCAATTTTAAGTGCCAAATCATATTGAGCTTGAATATCTGATCCGTAAAACAGTATGCAGTGGGAAATTTGTCTGTTTTGTGACGATACTCCGCTGTTAAAATATTTCATTAAAAATGGATATTTGTCATCTAAAGAGTGCATTTTCCACCTCTTTTTCAATATCTAATGCCAAACCTGATTTGATCCTGTATTCAGCATCGGTTAAGTTTTCTTTTAGTCTTACTAAATCTTTAAGATTAGTTTTTTTCAATTTTTGCAAATTCAACTTAACTACATATTCATGCATACCTGTAAGTTTTGCAAGCTCAAAGGGAGTTGAATTATTGGCTTTTGCTTTTAGTATAATCCAGCGTCTGAGCATTGTTTGTAATGTTGATAGAATTTCTAGAGGATATCTGGTATCAAGGAGTTTTCTGTATTCCAAAAGGGCTCTATCTTTTTGGTTTTCCATAAGGAAATCGGAAAAGGCAAACAAATCTTCATTTGAAATACAAATTTCTTTTACCATATCAGCATTAATAGTATCATTTGGGTATGCAAAAAGCTTGAGTTTATCAAGTTCTCCATCTATTTGGCGAAGATTGTTCCCGATTTGCGAAATTATTGCAGTCAGGGCATCTTTGTCAAATTTTATTCCCTTTGATTTCCCTTGCTTGATAATCCAACTTTCCAATTCAGCAGTTTTGTAAGTTGGGATTAAGGCACATTCAAGAGAATTAAATTTTTTCAAGAGCTTGAAAAGTTTTTTACGGCTGTCGAGTTTTTTCCCCTCATTTCTTGGAAGTTGGGCAACAAAGACTATATCTAAATTGTCATTATTGTTTTCAAGAGCATTTTCAATTTCTTTTATTTCTTTGTCTTCAAAAGTTTTTGAAAAATAGTCAAGGCAATTTATGACAATAAGCATTTTGCCAAACATCATAGGCTGAGAACGTAATATTGAAATTAAGTCGGGAAATTTTGGGTTGTCGTAAGTTTTAAAAGACATTTCAAGAAAATTTTTATCGAGCCCTTTTTTCAATTTCTCGACTTCTTGTTCAATATTATAATCTTCTTCGCCGTAAAAAAAGTAAACTGACATAATTTTTTATGACTCAATTAAAAGGCTTGCGCCGATAACCCCTGCAGTATTGCCTAATTGTGCAGGAACAACTTCAACTGCAGAACCTGCAACTTTCATTGCACGTTTGTACAAAGTTTCTTTTAAAGGATTTAAAAGAATATCGCCTGCATCAGCTACACCGCCGCCTACAATTATTCTTTCAGGATTAAGTAAATTTACAACACTTGCCATACCGATTCCGATATATTCACCCATTATTGTGAAAATTCTTTGAGCAACAGGATCACCTGCTTTTGCAGCTTCGCAAACAATGTATGGAGTAATTGCTGCACCATTTGCCATTTCTCTGAATTTTGCAGATTTGCCGCCTTTAATATAATCATTTGCCATTGCCACAATAGAAGGCCCTGATGCAAATGCTTCTAAACAGCCAAAATCCCCACAACCGCAAAGTGGGCCGCCATTCATTTCTAATTTGATATGGCCAATTTCTCCTGCAGCGTTTGAAGCACCTCTGACAAGTTTGCCGTTGATAATCAAACCAGATCCGATACCTGTACCTACTGTGATACAAATAAGATTTTCACAGCCTTTGCCTGCTCCGTAATTTAATTCACCTAAAGCAGCACATCTTACGTCATTGTCAACGCGTGTTGGAATATGGAATTCATCTTCAATAAGTTTTGCAATAGGAACTTCTATCCAGCCAGGGATGTTGGGAGCATTTCTTACAATCCCTGCCTTATAATCAACTTGTCCTGGGAAACCAAAACCGATGCCTTCAATATCTTTTGCAGCAAGTTTATTTTCTGTCAATAATCCGTGGATTGCTTGTTTTATGTTATTGACAGTATATTCATAACCCATTTCGGCTCTTGTAGGAACGGAATTTGAATAAATGATACTGCCCTTATCATTGACAAGTGCAATTTTTACATTAGTTCCGCCTACATCTATACCAATTCTATTTTTTCCCATTTATATTCTCCCTTTTTCCAGTTGATTATATTATATTACAAAAAAGATGTTTTATATTGATATGGTGAAATGTTATTATTGTAATTTTGAAATATATTCTTTTGTTTTTTCACGAATTTCTTTGTCTACTGCAAAGATTTCTTCAATTGTCGGATTGTTAATAACTTTATGTTCATCGCACATTTTTTTTGTAATTTCATATATATTATAAAGTTTTATTTTCCCGTCTAAAAATGCAAATACGGCTTCTTCATTTGCTGCATTCATGCAAACAGTTGCACTGCCGCTTAATTTGCCCATTTCATAAGCAAGTTTTAATGTCGGGAATTTTTCATAATCAGGTTTTTCAAAGTCAAGTCGTGCGATTTCTGCAAAACTGAAACTTTTTGATTTTATGCCTTCAAATCTTTCAGGATAAGTGATTGCATATTGAATTGGGATATGCATACTTGGAAGTCCAAGTTGTGCAATTACGCTGCCATCAACGTATTCAATCGCAGAATGTACGATGCTTTGAGGATGTACGACAACATCAATATCATCATAATCAAATCCAAAAAGATGATGAGCTTCAATAATTTCTAATCCCTTATTCATCAAAGTTGCGCTGTCAACGGTAATTTTTTTACCCATATTCCATCTTGGATGAGCAAGCGCTTGTTCAACTGTGGCATTTTTCATATCTTCAATTGATTTGTGAAGGAATGGCCCGCCTGAAGCTGTAATGATTAGTTTATCAACTTGGTTTATGTCTTTTATACATTGATGAATTGCACAGTGTTCGCTATCAACAGGAACAATTTTTACTCCATGTTTTTTTGCTTCTTTCATCACAATGTCACCAGCCATTACAAGAGTTTCTTTATTGGCAAGTGCGATATCAATACCGTTTTTAATAGCCGTTAATGTTGGGCGAAGTCCTATTTTCCCTGAGCAGGCTACCAGAATAATATCATTTTCTTTGTCAGAACAGATTTTTTCTAATCCTTCTTCTCCCTTATAAATCTTTGCATTGTGATATCCTGAAACAAGTTCAGGATGACAAGAAATTGAAATATATTTAGGTTTAAATTTTTCAGCTTGTTGTTTTAATAATTCTGTGTTATGTCCGCCGGCGAGTGCAATAATTTCAAATTTGTCTTGTAATTTTTCTATAACTTCCAGAGCCTGACGCCCGATAGAACCGGTTGAACCGATTATACTAATTTTTCTCTTCTTATTTTCCATAGTTTTATTATATTATAAAAAAAAGCGGGAGTATAATTCCCGCTTTTTTTATCTTTTATTATTTTTCTACCTGTTCTTTTATTGATTTACTTTCGCTAACGTATGCATTAACTTGTTTTAATGCAGGTTTCATCGCGTTAACTGTTGAATTCCCGCCTAAACAGCCGCCTGTACATGCCATAACTTCAATTAAGTTACCTAAATCGCACATTCCGTTTTTAGCGTATTTTTTCAAATCTCGAACAGATTGTTTTGTTAGTCCGTCAACTAAAACAACGTGTGCAGGAATTTCTTCCGGCAACAATGTTTCAACCGCTTTTGCAACACCGCCTGTTACACAATAATTTCTTCCTTCTGCAGATGCTTCTGTTTTAAATTCACTCTCGTCGCATTCTGCAACTTGAATTCCTAATGCTATCATCCAAGCGCCAATTTCTTCGTAATTTAAAACATAATCTACATTATTATTGTTTAATGCTTCACGTTTTTTAGCTACACAAGGGCTGAAAAATACTGTAACAGCATCAGGATTTTCACGTTTTACGATTTCTGCTGTGTAGTACATCGGTGTTTTTGTATCAGATCTGAAAGGTTTCATTTCAGGAATATGTTTGTCAACAAGCTCATTGTAACCTGCACAACAAGATGTCGTCATAAATTCTGCACCGTGTTCCAATCTTTCTACAAATTCAGCAGCTTCTGTCTTTGTTGTAACATCTGCACCTTGTGCAACTTCATAAACATCTGTGAAGCCTAATTTCATAATAGCTTCTTTTAATTGTTTTGGTGTGCAAGGTAATTGTCCAAACATTGCAGGGGCAACCATTGCAATTACTTTTTTGCCAGCTTTAATTTGTTTTAATACATCAATAATTTGGCTTTTTTCATGTACTGCGCCAAACGGACAAGCTGATGCACATTTCCCGCAAGAAATACATTTGTCAAAATCTATCTTTGCATGACCGTTTTCATCTTTGGCAATTGCTCCGACAGGGCAAGCACTTTCGCAAGGTACAATGATTTTTTGAATTGCTTGATATGGGCATACTTGAGCACACATGCCGCAATTTTTACATTTTGCAGGGTCAATTACTGATTTGCCGTTTTGAATTGAAATTGCTCCAAATTTACAAGTGTTTACGCAAGGTCTTGCAACACAACCTTGGCATAAGTCCGTTACATAAATTCTTGATGGAACACAACCCTTGCAAGCTGTTGTAAGCACAGTTAAAGGATGTTCTTCAGGAATTTCTCTTTTTTCTGCTTCGGAAGCTAATTCTGATAAAAGAGCACTGTCATCTGTTTCTTCAATAGAAAATCCCAAACCTGCAATTGCTCTGTCTCTTAGGATTGCTCTTTCTTTAAAAATACAACATCTGTAAGGGACTTCGCTTCCTTTTGGTCGCATATCATAAGGGATTAGTCTTGTATTTTCTTCAAAATTATCGCTTAAGTATGCTTTTATTAATCGTACTAAAATCTCTCTTTTTAAATGTGATGTCTGTTTTGGAGTACTGGTATTCATTGCCATTTTTCTACACCTCTTTACTATTCCTTATAATAAATATTATGGCATGAACATGAAATTTTTTAAAGATAATATAATACCTGATTAAAATTTTTTAATCAGGTATTATATGTTTAAATGTTATTTAAATATTTAATTTATTTATTCAATTTTTCATCAATTGCTTTTGAAACTTTTTCAACAGTTAAAAATCTTATTTATCTTGTAAAATATATAAAAAACTGATATAATAAAATAGATATAAGAATAGTAAGAAAGGAGCAATATAATGTTTAATGTGAAATTCGGGGGGGGGGCAAATTACTGCTATTTCATCATTCTGGGAGGAGAATACGTCTAAAAATTCTCGAATTGTTTCGTGTTATGGTTCTAAATAATAGAATTGCATTTACTTTAGCAGAAGTATTGATTACTTTGGGTATTGTAGGAGTTATTGCAGTATTAACTATTCCTATTCTTATTAACAAATATCAAAATCAAGTATATTTAGAAAGTTTGAAAAAATCATATTCAACTCTGCAAAATGCACATTTGAGACTTATTGATGAACAAGGAGACCCTAAAAATTGGATTTTATATCATTATGCTGTAGATAAGGATGATACAAAAAACAAGCAAATAGCTGAGTCTTACGCACGTTATTTAATTGGCAAGTATTGTGGTTATGCTGGTTCCAGTGGACGTACTGCCTGTATTAATTTAGATAATTCAACAAGTTTCAAGGTATTAAATGGAGAAAATGCAACAGGAAAAGTTTGGTATGCATGGAGTTTTTATCATTGTACATACCAATACAATTTAAGTTCAGGGGGGTCTATTGCTATATTATTTGCACAAAATCCGGCAGGGGGTGTTTTTTGGCAATTAATAAATAAAAAAATTAGGATACTGTATATTCTTGATGTTAATGGGAATAAAAAACCGAATCAGGTAGGACGTGATATTTATTATTTTACGTTAAATAACAACGAAAATAATATTGTTCCATATTATAACGGAACTTCAGATTGTAAAAAAGATGAATTTGGATATTCTTGTGCTAATGATATTATTAATAATGGGTGGCAGTTTCCAAAAGATTATCCGTATTAAAAAAAAGAGGTTATATAGACCTCTTTTTTTTAATATTTATTTATTTATTCAATTTTTCATCAATTGCTTTTAAAACTTTTTCAACAGTTGCTTCTTTAATTACGTCATCATCAACTTTTACATAAGGAGCTTTTGAAAATTCCCAATCAATTGAGCAAAGACCTAAACATGGAACGCCTGATACTTCTACTTTATCACCGTATTTTTTAGGAACTGTTTCTATTAATTCCTGCAAATTTGATGACCCCATTACAAAACATGTTGTTCCTAAACATACTTTAACACTTACTTTTTCACTCATTTTTTTATCCTTCCTATACTTTACATATAAATTACATGTATTGAATATTTACTTTTTTAAAGTATTTTTCTTGTAGCACATTCGCCATTTTTTTGATGATGTTTTTTCTTATTTCAATTTCTATCGGTAATGCAGGATCATAATGTGCTTGATTCAATTTAGCCCCGACCATAAAAGATATACAGTCGCTATCTAATAAAAATTTTACCAGCTTACCTGCTGCATTGTCAATATCAGTTGTATTGGTTTCTAAATATTCTAATGTTTTGGTTAAGGTTAAAATACCTTCTGTAACAAGGTCTACTCCTTCCATATAAGAGCAGGATGGAAGTTTGCCGATACTTATTGTTGTGTCCATAGTAATCGGTCTGTTGAGCTCGCGGGAAATTAAATTTGCAGTTGTGCCTCCTGCGATAGCTTTTTTACCCTTAAACTTTGCAAAAATTTGTGCATATTCTTTATCTTTTTCCTGATGGAAAGGCGGGCCGGTAAAGACTAAAGCTTCTCGCGGTTCCCTAAAATAAAGAACGCAAGCGGAAATATCATCTTTTGGAAGTCTGTCTGTTTCTATATTACGTGCTTGATTTACTATATATTGAGATAGTTCGGTGCTTGAAATATCAGGGTGTTCTTGCAATTTGTCTTGCAAAATAGTAATCAATCCTTCTCGGCGAAGTCCTAATTTTAACCTGCCACCGCCAAGTCCGGATTGAGTTACGCCGTCTGAACAAAAAATAAGTCTGTCTCCAAGTTTTAATTGGATTTTGTATATTTTTAAACAACGATTTTTGAAGGTTTTGGATTGAATAGATTTGTATTCGGGGTTCATAACTTCATTGTCTCTAAGCCATATAAATTGCGGATTACCTTCTTCAACAATTTTTGCATTCCCGTCATCATCCACTTCTATTGCTGAAAATGTTGAATAACTTATTTTTCTGACCTGACATACTGGAAGTGAATTCATTATAATTTCTGCGGCTTTGCCTATAGGAATTTGTTCCCCTTCTATGAATTTTAAAAGCATTGTTGCGGTCATACAGGAAAGTATGTTTGCTTTAATCCCGCTTCCCAAACCGTCTGATAAGACAGCTATCAATTTCGCTTCATCAGGGTATCGCTTCGAGATGAAATAGTCCCCGTAAGCGTTTTGGTTATATTTTTTCATTTGACTGCAATCAATGTCTATGAACATTAAATATTACCCTCATCACCTGTTTCGTCTTTGTCGTCAAAGTCTTCGGCAATCGAGCTGAGCAAAGTTTCT
>CALVGY010000046.1 GCA_944327215.1 Candidatus Gastranaerophilales bacterium
CCCAAAACAAGAACTATCATCTTTTTCACATGTTTTTGTAATTTTTAAATTTGAAGTGATAAAATCATCGGTATTAGAGAATAAAGTTGTACCTGTTGCGCTTGTTTTGCCCTCTGTTGTTATAAACATATCTATTGCATTTGCTATTTCTTGTGAATATTTTCTTATTTGAACAGTTTGAGCTTCTTTTTGGTATTTATTCATCAACGTTGGTACTGTCATAGCTGCAATAACACCTACTATACTAAGTGTTATCAAAACTTCAGTTAGAGTAAATCCAAATTTTTTTATCATAATTTATCCCCTTTTATTATTAATAATTCATTTTCCAATCGTCATTAAATATCTTAGCGAAACAACCAATCCCTGTGTATGAATTTTTACAATTTGCAGTTTTTTCTGCTCTTAATCCCTGTTTAGTTGTGGCATTTTTTATTGCATCTAAATCTTCACCTAATTCATCTATTGTGTTGTAATCATATATATAGAATGAAAACATGTCTCTACCGCCAATGTTAGGCTTTTCTGAACCGTTAACATCTAAATAAACGTGTGCAGGTACAATATTTCCAGTTGCATCTTCGCTGGTATCATATGTTGCAGGTATTATACAAATAGCAGCTCCTCCTTTTACAACTACCGAATAACCCTCTTGACAATTAAATGTATTTCTAGTAGATGAATTTATGCTTCTGTATTTATCAGCGAAACATGGCTGAGTTTCTGTATTACAATCTTTTTTAACGTTATAATATGTTTTAAAAAATGTTTCAATATTATCTGTATTATCACTAAGTATGGATTTTTCAAATTTAACTCTAAAGTTATCAGCATATAGTGTTAATAAATTTTCTTGCATTTCTATGTAATTTTTCTTTAGCAGTCCAATCATAGATTGGTGCTGGTATCTTGAAACTACGATAGGAACTGTTATTGCAGATACAACTCCAACTATTGTCATGGCTATCATTACTTCAGAAACGGTAAATCCTAAAAAAGCTTTACTTCTCATAAATTAAATAACTTTCTTATTTTGCTTATTTATATTATAACCTTTACCCAAAAGAATGTCAATCGTAATAGGGTTAAACCTCAATAAATAAACGCTGCCCGACGATATTTTGTTTACCGTTATAATAACCTGCGAAATATCCGCCTCTGACAGGTGTATTTTTAGCATAATTATTTAAATTATTGCCATTATAGTTTACAAACGGGTTATTGCTATAGGGATTATTATTCCTGATTGGTGCCGCAACCTGTGTTGATTGTGGGATAAACATTTGTGATAATAAATTTACAATACCTGCCATAACTAAGCGACCTTCCTTCTATTTAATATTTTTAATTATCATTTTATATTTGTCATAATTATAGCATAATTTATAAGCAAATCTTAATTATTCTTAATAAAATCATATATAAAGATGAATTTATTTGTAATATAATATTCTTATGAAAAATGGAATTAAAAAAGTTTTAGTAGTTGGTGCATCTGCAAAAGAATATGCTCTTGCAAAAAAAATAATAAGTTATGGATGTGAAGTTTTTGTTGCACCTGGCAATTCTATAATTGCAGAAATTGCAAAATGCGCAGATATTAGAGAGGATAATGTTGAAGAACTTCTTGCATTTGCGGTGAAAAATTCCATTGATTTGACAGTTGTTTCGTCAGAAATTGCGATTAAAAATAATATTTCAGAATTATTTCAGGCAAATGAACAATTGATTTTTGCTCCTACTGCTAAAAGTTCTGAATTCGCATTAAGTCGAGCTGCCGCAAAGAGGTTTTTGTATAAATTAAGAATCCCGACTCCTCGTTTTGCAATTTTTGACAAACCTCAGTTTGCTGTTGATTACTTAAAAAATGCTGTTATGCCGCAAGTTATAAGAACTGATGAAAATTCTTTTAATCGTGATAGGCTTGTTTGTGCGACATTTTCTTCTGCAAAAACTTTTGTTGATGATTTATTTGTAAGAAATGCAAGCAGAGTTGTATTAGAAGATTATGTATTTGGACATGAATTTACTGTTTATGTTGTAACAGACGGTTATAATGCGCTTTCTTTGGCTGTTGTTGCAAATTACAAATTTATGGAAAATGGCGAAGGTGGAATTTTAACTGATGGAATTGGGGCATTTACGCCTGATTATAAAGTATCTAAAGATGTTGAAAATTCAATAATGGCAAATGTTGTTGAACCTGTTCTTTCGGCGTTACAAAAGAAAGACATTCCTTATCTTGGAATATTAGGTGTAAATTGTGTTTTGAAAGATGATGGCGATTATGTAGTTCTTGACTTTAAACCATTTTTGTCTGATTTCGATTGTGAAGCTGTATTAAATCTTGTAGATGAAAATTTATTAAATCTTTTCCATGCCTGTGCAATTGGCTCATTTGCTGATGATTATGAAAATATAAATGTTTCAGATAACGCTTCCGTTTCTTGTGTTTTGTCATCAAGAACTGGTGGTAATGTTATAAATGGTCTTGATTTAATAGATTCAGATATTACTCATTTCCCTGTGCACAAGAATGAATATCTTGAATACGAAACAATTGAAGGAAAAACTTTGGTTCTCACAAAAACCGCCAAGACTCTTTCAAGAGCAAGAAAATATTTATATGAAGATATAGAGCAAATTAATTTTGACGGTAAAAAGTACCGAACTGATATTTGCATGCAGGTTGAAAATTTTTAAAACTTCATTATATATAAGAATATGAAAAATTATTATTCTATTCTTGGAGTTACACCTGACAGCACTGATGCAGAAATTAAATCTGCATATAGACGTTTGGCAAGAAAATTTCACCCTGATGTAAACCCTAATGGCTCAGAAATTTTCAAAGACATATTGCAGGCTTATGAAACCCTTTCTGATCCTAAGAAAAAGCTTCAATATGATACAATAAACGGATTTTTTAAAACATCAAAAACTCAAGAAAAACAGCATACTTCATCAAAACAAGCGCAAACTGAATATAAAAAACAATCTTCTTCAGAACCGAAATCTAAAGCTGAATTCTCAAAAAAAATTAATGATATATTTGAAGAATTTTCTAAGCCAAAGACAAAAAAACAAAAATTATCCCCTAAAAATGGAGAAGATATATATGAAGAAATTTCTATTCCATTAAAAGATTCTGTTAATGGTACTGAGCGTATAATAAATGTAATGCATTCAACTCAATGCCCAAGATGCAAAGGGAGAAAGTTTATCAATGGAACTAAATGTCCTTTGTGTAACGGCACTGGTGAAGAAAACCAACATAGAAAAATAACAGTCAAAATCCCGAAAAATGTTAAAAATGGGACTAAACTACGTCTAACAGGTGAAGGAAATTACGGCACAAATGGTGGTAAAAACGGTGATTTGTACATAAAAATCAAAATTGAGCCAAATTCTCGTATGAACTTTGATGGAAATAATGTGATTTATAATGTACCGATTACACCTTTTGAAGCAGTTCTTGGCGGTTCTATTTCAGTGCCGGCATTTGAGGGAAGTTTGTCATTAAAAATCCCTTCAAAGACTCATTCCGGTCAAAAATTTAGGCTCGCAGGCCAAGGTTTAAAACAAAATGGTAAAGTCGGAGATTTAATTGTCGTAGTGCATATTGAAATTCCTTGTTCTTTGTCGGATGATGAAATCAGGCTTTATGAAAAGCTAAAAAAAATGTCATCCCAAAATATAAGAGAGAATTTGTTAAATGAATAAAGTTAAAATTAAAGAAGTATTCAAATCTATCCAAGGTGAGGGGCCTTATGTCGGTTATGAACAGGTATTTGTCAGATTTTGTAATTGCAATTTAAAGTGTAATTATTGCGATACAGAATTTTCTTCAGATGCTGATTATGTTGAGTATAGCCCTTTAGAACTTGCAGAAGTTGTAAATCATTATAAACATGTTCATTCAATTTCCTTAACAGGTGGAGAGCCGCTTTTATCAACAGATTTTTTAAAAGAATTTTTACCGCTTGTTGATAAAAAGATTTATCTGGAAACAAATGCGACATTATCTGAAAAATTTTTGGAGGTAAAATCTTATATTGACATTGTTTCCGCTGATATCAAGCTTGAAAGTGCGACAGGAATAAAAGGATCATATAGATTTCATGACAAGTTCTTTGATGCTTGTAAAGGGGTAGAAACTTTTGCAAAAATAGTTTTTAATAACAAGATTACTGAAGATGAAATTGTACAATGCTGCGAGTTGGGTAAAAAATATAATATTGAGTTAATTCTTCAGCCGGAAATGATTGCTGAAAAAATGGCTGTTTCCTCAAGTTTTGCGTCAAATATTTTAAATAAATTTCTTGAAAAATATGAAAATGTGAGATTAATTCCTCAAGTTCATAAATTTTTAGATGTAAGATAACCTTTTTTTATAGTATACTGTTCTTTAGAAGAAGTATTGTTAAAGAGGTTTAATATGTCAGTAAAAAAAGTATTACAATATGGCGAAAAAAGTTTAAGAGAGCCTTCAAAAGAAGTTCATAAAGTTTCGAAAAAAATTCAGGAACTTGTACAGGATTTGTTGGATACAATGTATGCAAAAAATGGTGTTGGAATGGCTGCACCACAAATCGGGGTTAATTATAGAGTTTTTGTTGTCGATGTGTCAAAAAACGATGAACCTTTAAATCCTTTGGTATTTATAAACCCAAAAATTATTAAAAAATCAGGGGCTATAGTTGCTCAAGAAGGCTGTATAAGTTTTCCGGAAGCATATACTGATGTAAAACGTTATAAAAATATTATGGTTAAAGCTTTAGACATTCATGGAAGACCTTTTGTAATGGAAGCAAAAGATGGTTGTCTTTTAGCAAGGGCTATTCAACACGAAAATGATCATTTGGATGGAATATTGTTTATCGATCATTGTGTAAATAGATTTGAGACAGATGAAATTCTTGCGAAACACCATTTACCACCTGTCGATCCTGATAAATTAGTAGACGAACCAGACATTGATGAGGAATTAAAAAAATAATATGATTAATATTGTATTTTTCGCAACTCCCAAAATCGCATTAAAATCTTTGGAATATCTTTATAATTCAAAAGATATCAATGTTTTAGCTGTTGTTACTCAACCTGATAAACCAGCAGGAAGAGGTCATAAGTTGTCGATGTCTGTGATAAAAGAATTTGCTCTTGAAAAAGGTCTTCCGGTTTTTCAGCCAAAATCTATCAGGAAAGAATTTGATATTCAAGAAAGTTTAAAAGAATTAAATCCGGATTTCTTTGTCACATTTGCTTTTGGCCAGATTCTGTCTCAAGAAGTTTTGGACATTCCCAAATATGAAACAATAAATCTTCATGCATCACTGCTCCCCAAATACAGAGGTGCTAACCCTATTCAAAGAGCTATTATAAATGGTGATAAACAAACTGGAATTTGTACAATGATTACAGAATTGGGGCTTGACTGTGGTGATGTTTGTTTGAGAGAAGTTATTGATATCCCTGAAGATATGACTTGTGTTGATTTATTTGAAATAATAGGTGAAAAATCACCCCAATTGATTGAAAAAACACTTCTTGGACTTGTAGATAATTCAATAACCCCTCAGAAACAACCGGATGTTGGTGTTTGTATGGCAAATAAATTAACAAAAGAAGAAACACTTATTGATTGGTCAAAATCTGCTCAAGAAATTCATAATCTTGTCCGTGGAATTTATAAATTTCCTTCTGCTTACTTTTTACATAACGGTAAGATAATAAAAGTTTTGCAAACAAGAGTTTTAGATGGTACCGGAAAGTGTGGAGAATTTATTAATATTTCAAAAGACGGTATTGAAATCGCATGTGGTAAAGGCTCAATTTTACTTGTAAAAGTAAAACCGGAAGGTAAGGGCGAAATGTTTGCAAGAGATTGGGCAAACGGATTGCATAAGTAAAGGAGTGAATTATGGTTACAAAAGGTATAAGGGGTGCGATAACCGTAAATTCAAATTCTGATTATGAAATAAAAAATGCTACATTAGAGTTACTAACAGAACTTGTAAAAGCTAATAATATTGATCAGAACAAAATTTCTCATGTTATTTTTACTCTGACTGATGATTTAAATGCTGCATTTCCAGCAAAATTTGCCCGTTTAGATTTTGGCTGGGATAATGTCGCAATGATGTGTTTCCACGAATTAGATGTCCCTGCCTCTTTGCCTATGTGTTTAAGAGTTCTCATTGTTTTAAATTGCGATGAGAGCTTTGTGCCAAAATTTGTTTATTTAAAAGAAGCTAAAAAACTAAGATAATTTTTTGATTTCACTCATTGCAGGATCAAGCAATCGTCTTCCAATATTTGGGAATTCTATTGAACAAAGCATCTTGTTTCCATATTTAATCATTTTTTCAACAACGCCTTCTCCATATTTTGGGGTTGAAACATGATCTCCCGGTTCAAGTTTTTGATTTTCTTCATCCTCAAAATCTTCGCTAGGGTAAATTGGTAATACCGGTGGATTATCCCCGCTTAAATCTGTTATTTCTAATTCGTTTTCGTTAGAATTATCGGAGTTAAGATCTCCTATCAGATTTAAATCATCTTCAGTTAATTCATCTATTTCTTCTTCTTCATTATTAAAAGAAATTTCGCTATCCGTATCAATTTTTTCATACATCGCTTTATCAATATCTTTTGCGACTTGTTGAACTATTTCGTCATTGTCTCTTGTGTCTGATATTTCTTGTTCAAGTTGGGGTGTCTCTTCAATTTGTAGTTCTTCCGGCTGAAAATCCGTTTGATCATCTTCCAAAGTTATATCTTGAACTTCTGCAAGTTCATCTATTGAAGCTTCATCATAAAGCGGTTCAACTTTAATATCATCTATTTGAGTATCTTCACTGTTTTGCATAACAGTTTCATCAATAATAGTGTCTTCTTGTGGCTCCGGATCTTCTAATATATTTGGAATTATTTGATTATCTTCTTCAATTTCCGGTTCTGGATTGTTCTCAACAATTTCTACGGAATCAGTGATATCAGGGTATTCTATCGTATTTGGAAATTCTTCTACTTCATTTTGCGAAGTTTGTTGATCTTCAATTACAGGTTCTTCATTTATTTCAGGTGTTTCATTAATTATTGGTTCGTCTTCAATTACAATAGGTTCTTCTTCAATGGTTGGTTCTTTTTCTTCGAGTATAATTGTCTCTTCCTCATTAGATGTGTTATCAGTTTCATCTCCTTGTGATGGAGTTTGTTCAATATTTTCTTTGGAGCTCTTTTCCGGTTCAGGAGGAGTATCTCCTTGGTATGAATCTTCTAATATCACTATTAGCGGAATATTTTGAGTGTGTGCTCCATATATTATAAATTCATCAGGATTAAGTTTGTTCAAATAAGTGTTATAACTTGCAAAATCGTGTTGCAATGTGAGAGGCGCAAATAAAATGAAATTTTGTGCATTTTCTTTTAATAAGTTCACATATTTGTATTCATGCGGACATAAAACAATTGTTGATACAGAATCATTTTGCAAGAAAGTTTTTAGTAATTTTTTGTCAGAATTAGAATTATCAATTTTTACAAACGAGTATATTTTATCCTTAATAGTTTTCATAACATCATAAATATATGATATTACTTCTTTTTGTAATATATCCGGTAAATTAGACAGATCAATTGTAATGAATTCTGAGTTTTCTATAGCCATACTAAGGCTTAATATATCTTTTAAATTTTGAGCAAATACATTTAATTCTTTGTATTTTAATAACTTGTTTTTCAGCAATACAAGTTGAGGAATTTGAGTTTCTTTGTATTGTTGATTAACAACAGTTAAGAATGTGTCAAACGGAAGATATCTTTCCGGTAATGTTTTAGTATATTCTTGGAGTTCAATAAAGATATCTTGAATAATTGCTTTACTTGTTGCATCAACATCTTCAAGGTCATTGTCATATATAAAATTAATTGTGTCATAATTAAGAGGAAGCTTAAAATCATTTCCTAAGCTGATTTTATTTTTGAAGTCTAAAGTTCCTTCTGTGTCGATAACAATAACAGTTTCTTTTAATTGTGATGCGATATTACTGATTAATCTTGAAGAATTTTCGGTATTACTTGAACAAACAAGCAAATTGTTGTCTAATATAGATTTGTCAACTTTTAATACCGTATTCTCTTCTGCCAGCACACCTATTTTTAATTCATTCTTAATTGGAATAATATCAAGAAGTTCATTTGCAGGAAGTTCAGTTACAGTTGATTTAAGTGAAGGAATTGTTCCGTTATAGTTTTTCAATATACCTTCTTCATTAAAAGTAAAAAGCAGTTTTACTATAGCATAATTTGCAGTTACATCTGCTTTCAAATTCATAACTTGAGCTACATAAGGGCTATTTGTGTCTTGTATTACAACAAAGCTTGAAAGAGCTAGGTTATCTGTAGTACCATAGGCTATCTTAACTAAATTATTCTTAATTTCCAATACTTTCATTTGAACTCCCTCACTTTGTTATCTATTTTATCATGAACATGCTATTTTTGTACTAAATCTTGAAGTTTGTTATATATTTCTACAGTTAATAGACATATTTTTAAGTCACGATTAACCAGACTTTTAAGAGTTTCTTTGTAGCAGACTAATAATGCTTTATTTAAACCATTGTCTTCCTCAAGAATTGCAAGAATTTTATCTGAGTATTCTTTGTCTCTGGTGTTTGACTCAATTTTATCAGCTAGAAAGACAATTTTTTCAAAATCACTCATATCAAGTTTGCCTAAAGTGTGCCAACGTATTGCAGATAGTATTTCTTTATCTGTGATGCCAAATTCTTTTTGTGCAATAAATGCACTAACAGGTGCGTGAAGCGTTTTATAATTAAGCATTTCACTTTCTTTAACGTCTAAATTTTTATTTATGATGTCAATAAGTTTTTCTTTTGGAAAACATTTTGCACAATCGTGTAACAACCCTGCTAAGTATGCTTTTTCATTATCAAGATTAAATTTTTCAGCAAGTTTTTTTGCACAATCTGCAGTTCCTAAAGTGTGTATATATCTTTTTTCATTTAAATTTTCTTTAAGCCATTTTTTAATTTCTGTATAATCCATATTTATTAATATATTCCTCTACTTCTTTTGTAACAAGTTCATTTATTGGTTTTTCTTGAGCTATTTTTTCTCTTAATTCTGTGGATGAAATGTTAATAAATTCCATTTGAGCAAACCTAAAGTTGTAACCCTTTTCTTTTAAGTTCGAAAAATCAACGGTTTCATTTTGCCTTATAAAAACTATAAAATCAACAATTTTTTTTAAATCTTCAGTGCGGTACCAGGATTCAATTTTTTCAAATGCATCAGTGCCGATAATGAAATTAATTTTTCTATCTACATTATAATTCTTGTACAATTCACATATTGTATCATAAGTGTAAGATTTATTTTCTCTTTTAAATTCAATATCAGATATTTCAAAATGTGGGTTATTCATTATTGCCAGTTTAACCATATTAAATCTGTGTAAGCTCATATTAGGATCGTAATTTTTATGTGGCGGTTTATAGGCTGGGATAAATATTACTTTATCAAAGTGGAAGTTTTTTAAAACGTATTCAGCCATTTTTAAATGAGCATTGTGTATAGGATTGAATGTTCCTGCAAATATACATAATTTCATAGTCGGATTATAACATAAAGAAAACCTGATTTCGGGAAGAAATCAGGTGAAAAATTTGTAGGGGAAAAATTAATTGGAGTTAAATTATTAGATTAAATGTAAAGCTTGTTTGTTTGCCATTGCGATGAAATTCATCTGTGCAAATAATAATTCTGAACGATCTTCAAACGGCTGATTATTGTTGACTGTAACTTGATTTTCATAGATATTTTTTAATTTGTCATCGATTTTTTTCAAATTTGCAACTGCCATTTTATGCCTCTCATTCTTCTTATTTACTTCTGATGTATATATAAAGTATATAAAAAGTATTGAATTTCACAAAAAGCTTAATTCGTTACATTTCTTTACAAAGTTTTAAAAAAGGCAATTATTGTCAAGAAAACGTTTTTATATTTATATAGGGGAAAATAGGAATATTATGCTCGAGAACAATGTAAATAATCAACAAATACCTCAGTTTAAGGCAATGAATCCTCAGGTTTCTGCGGGGCAACAAGTTCCTATGCAGTCAGTTAATCCTGAATTATTAAAGCAAAATGTTCAGGATAGTTACGTAAGTAATAGGGTAACAGAAACTACAGATGATCCTAAAGGTATGATATATACTGGTTTGTTAACTATTCCATCTTGGTTTGCAATTGCAAAGGGAATGGATAAGTTTGCAGAGAAAACCAGAGGAGATTATGATAAAACTATTTATCATAAGATTGGTCAGTTTGGAGATGATTTAACTACTCGAGTAAAAGACAGCTCTTTTGGAAAATCAAGTTTTGCTCAGTCTTTAAATAATGGTTATAAAAACGCAAAATCATTTATTAGAAAAAATATAATAGACAAATTCAGAATAACAAGAGCAATGGCTTATACTCCATCAAAGCCTGAGAATCCAATGGTATTAACTCAGGCAGATGGAATGTTAGGATTTTTCGGTGGAGATTTCCCTCAAGTTGTAGAGAATTTTATAAAACCATCAGCTGCTGCGGATGATTTAGCTCGTTATGGAGCGAGTGCTGCTGATATCCAAAAGGTTAAATCTTTATTAGAAAAAGCGACGACTAAAGAAGCAAAAGAACTTATTTTGCAAAAAGCGGAATTTGAATGTATTGCAAAATATACAAAAGGAACTCCGTTAAATGCTTCTGCACTTAATACTGCAATAGATGATTTTGGCAAACTAAATATAAAAGATCGTATTGCAAAATTAAAAGATATGAAAGCTTTTGAATTTGGAGCCAAAGATTTTAAAGATTTTGAGTTAATAAAAGAAAATATCCATAGCAATCCTGCAAAAATAATTGAAATGTCTGCTAATGCAAATCCTAGAATGTTTTCTAGAGCATATACCCAAAAGAAAGGCATATTAAATTGGCTTCAGTACAAATTCTTAAACCGAGATGTATATAGTTCTGAATTTACGAATAAAATGGCTGCCTCAATCGGGAATATGGATTTGTCACAACGTCCTGAATATGCACAAGCATTGCAAAAAGCAGGAGTTTTAAACAAACTTCCGAAATCAGCTTTAGGTAGATTCTTAAATAAATATACAAACGTAATTCTTGAAGGTGCTACAAACAGGGTTGCCGGGGGTAAACTTGTTGCATTAATGCAAGCTGCATATTTTGCAGATGTACTTTATAAGAGTATGAAAGCTGATGGAATGAGCGAAAAAATGAAGAGCTTTGCTGAACGTTTCACTGAAATGGTCGCATTCTTCGTTGCAATGCCTATGGCTATAAAATTGATGCATAGTGTAGGTGGTCTGCAGTATGCTGGTATGACCAAGGAACAGGTTGAAGCATACCGAAAAGCTTTGAAAGTTCACAATGATACTGCAATGGCAGGATTGTTTAAAGATAAAGCAGCCTGGAAAGCTTCAAAGGATAACTTGAAACAAATGCTTAATGCCGGAGTTAAAAATCCATTCATAAAATTGTGTAAACGAATTGGTCGTACCGTAACTGTTGGTTTGGAACAAATAAGACCATACGATAAGGCAGACATTGGAGTTGTAAAAGATGGTGTGAAAACTTATCGAAAAGGAATAATGGAAAAATTAAAGGATTTAGTTCGCCATCCTAAATTTGGTATCAAGCAAATGGCCGGCTATCCAATCAGAATTGTTTTAGGTATGATGATTATTCTGCCATTCTTAAGTAAGCTTGCCGTAAAAGGTTCTCATTTGATATTTGGTAAACCAAAGAACTCGTTGCTTGATGAAGATAAAGAAAAACCTCAGAATAATAATTTGCCAAATCCACAGGAAACACAATTGCCTCCGCAATTGCAACAACCGCCGGTTTCTCAACAACCTGTTCAACAGACAACAACGACTCAGACTGTGACCTCATCTCAACAAAGTCAAAATCCGACAAATTTGTTGAATAAATACAGAAATAACAATATTTCGACAACAACGACTACTACTACGTCAACACAAAATGTTGCTCAAAATGCAACTCCTCCGGAACCTGTAAGAACTTATATTCCGTCTCCGGTTGGCGTTCAGCTTGTAAATCAACAAGAAGACACATCTACTGTTGCTCAAGCTATGCAAAGAGCAGATGAGGCTGAAAAAATCGCTCTTCAAACTTTGAAAATGAATTAATTTTTCTAAATGGCAGGAGCTTTTTATCTTCGGATTGAACTTCAATTGTTTTAAATGTTGATTCAAGCATAAAACTTGCCCTTCATCCAATTACATGTTATAATTACGTTCAGGAGGGTGCTTATGGTAGCAACATTTGATTATAAAGGTTTTGCAAAGGATTTAACAAAACAGGCTGAATGTGTAATGCCTCAAGATATCGCGCTAAAGTATAAAAAGGAGTTTCTTGATAAAATTTATAATTATACTTATGTCGCAGGCGAAGCTTTTTCAAAAGATGAAACCATCGAAAATTCTGATACTGCAAAAGTTTTAACGCAAATAATTTCAGAGTGGACATTTCATAAGTATGTTGATTTGTTGCGTTCCGGTATTCCTGATATTTATCATGAAAGTATATTGCAAAAATTAGCTTATGTAGCATTTGAGATGACAAAAGAATCTGCATTAAGTAAACTTTCAAATGATGAAATGTTAAAGCTTGTCGAGGTTCAATTAAATAAAGCTTATGAAAAATCTTGCCGTCATCTTCTTGAAAACGGACAGATTTCTCAAGCGATTTTTGATAAGGCAATGAGTCTTTCAAGCGTTGATACAACGGGGGATGATCTGAATAAATCAATTTCTTCTGTAAATAATATGGGAAGTGAAAAAATGAACAAATCAAAAAGTACTGTAAAATTTACTGTTGTGGCTTTGTTATTGGCGCTTGTGACTGTATTATTAAATATTTTTTATGTTAATAATCCAAAATTGATTATTTATAATCTTGTCGCAATAATATTATTATCGGTTTATATAGGTTTTTATTTCGGCGCAAATAAATATTCAAAATAAGCCTCTTGTTTATGTTGAAATAGAAAAATTATATGTTATAATAAAATTAGCTCTGTACGGATGTTTATTTTGTTCCTACATTTATTTTAAAAGGGAGAATTGACTCTGACAGGATGTGAAGTATACCCGCCGATTGATCATCGCAAGCGGGAAACGGATAATCCGAGGCGTTCACCCACCTGCGAGACCACGCAGGCAACAAAATCACGTTCGGCAGGGCTTTTTTATAATTAGTAAAAAAGAATTTCCAAATATTGAAAAGCTTTAATGATGCTATTGTTGTAATTTTTCTTTGTTCTTGCTAAAATCCTTGTAAAAGGAAATATAAATAGAGGTATAAAATTATGACACAGAGAGTATTATTATGTATTATGGATGGTTGGGGAATTAGTAAAAATCATCCTGAATATGATGCGACAAAACTTGCACATCCGGTTCATGTTGACAGACTTGAAAAAGAATATCCTACAATTTCAATCCACGCTGATGGGCAATATGTGGGGTTACCTGAGGGGCAAATGGGAAATAGCGAAGTAGGTCACTTAAACTTAGGTGCAGGCCGCGTTGTTCACCAAGACTTATCAAGAATTAACAGAGCTATCAAAGATGGTTCTTTCTTTAAAAATGAACGTTTCTTGATGGCTATGAATCATGCAAAAGAAAATAATTCAGCTTTGCATATTTTTGGATTAGTTTCTACAGGTGGTGTTCATTCTTCTTTAGATCACTTGTTGGCACTAATTAAAATGGCAGCTGATAACGGTTTGAAAAAAGTTTATGTTCACGCATTTTTAGACGGACGTGATACTCCTCCTCAAAGTGCTTGTACATTTATTCAACCTGTTGAAGATGAATTGAAAAAATATGGTCTTCCTCCTGTCGCAACAATTATTGGTCGTTATTATATTATGGATCGTGATAATCGCTGGGACAGAGTTGAAAAAGGTTATAATGCTTTACTATTAGGTGAAGGTGAACATGCTGCGACTGCTTGTGAAGGAGTAAAAGCATCTTATGCCAGAGGCGATAATGATGAATTTGTTCTTCCAACTGTTATTGGTGGTGAAGAATCTAGAATTCATGATAATGATTCTATTATTTTCATCAACTTCAGACCAGATAGAGCAAGAGAAGTTTCAAAAGCTTTGAATTTCAAAGATTTTGACGGTTTTGAAAGAAAGAAAGTTCTTAAAAATCTTTGTTATGTAACTATGACAAGTTATAATGAGGACTTTACATTCCCTGTAGCTTTCCCTAAAGAACATCTGGTAAATATTTTGGGTGATGTTTTGGAAGCTAATGGAATTCATCAATTTAGAACTGCAGAAACTGAAAAATATGCACATGTAACATTCTTCTTTAATGGCGGTATTGATGAACCAAAACCTCACG
>CALVGY010000047.1 GCA_944327215.1 Candidatus Gastranaerophilales bacterium
ACGATAACTGAACGACCTGAGTAGTCAACACGTTTACCTAACAAGTTTTGACGGAAACGACCTTGTTTACCTTCAATAATGTTAGATAAAGATTTTAATGCTCTGTTGTTTGGTCCAACTACTGTTCTTCCGCGTCTGCCGTTATCAATCAAAGCATCTACTGCTTCTTGTAACATACGTTTTTCGTTTCTTACAATGATTTCAGGAGCGCCCATTTCTAGTAATCTTTGTAAACGGTTGTTTCTGTTGATTACACGTCTGTACAAATCGTTTAAGTCAGATGTTGCAAAACGTCCACCGTCTAATTGAACCATCGGTCTTAAATCCGGAGGAGTTACAGGAAGTACATCCATAATCATCCAAGTCGGATCAGTTTCTGATGAAATCAATGAGTCTAGTAATCTTAATCTTTTGATTAATTTACTTTTCTTTTGAACAGAATTTACAGAACCTGCTAATTCAGATCTGATTTCTTCTGCCAATTCTTTTGTATTAATTTCAGATAGAAGTTCTTTTATAGCTTCAGCGCCGATTCCTACTTTTAATTCAGTATCTTCGTTTTCTGCCATATAATCTTCGTATTCTTCTTCTGATAATAATTGTAATTTTTTGAATTCGCTTTCGCCAGGATCAAGAACTACATAGTTGTTGAAGTAGATAACTTGTTCCAAATCTTTTAAAGTCATATCTAAAAGTAATCCTAAGTATGAAGGAATACCTTTTAAGAACCAAATGTGAGAAACAGGAGCAGCTAATTTGATGTGTCCCATTCTTTGACGTCTTACTTTACTGTCTGTAACTTCAACGCCGCAACGTTCACAAATGATACCTTTATGTCTTACTCTTTTATATTTACCGCAATAGCATTCCCAGTCTTTTGATGGTCCAAAAATTCTTTCGCAGAATAGACCGTCTCTTTCAGGTTTAAGCGTACGGTAGTTGATTGTTTCCGGTTTAGTAACTTCACCATATGACCATTTAAGTATTCTTTCCGGTGAAGCGATACTAATTCGTATATAGTCAAAATAATCTATGCTTGTTGACATTTATATCTCCTTTTGTATTGTTAGTTTTTAAGAAGTTCGGAAGCTAGAAAGTCAGGAGGGCTCTATTATTTTAAGTTGTTAGCTTGAAATTTGCCCTCTTGCCTTCTGAGCTTTCTATAAATCTCCGAATGTAGTCGGTGTTTCAAAGAAATTGATATTTAACAACTCTGAATCCATATCAGAAAGGACTCTTCTCGGAGCTGATTTTCTCAAATCATCCATATCTGTCATTAAATCAACTTCCTGACCGTCTTTTTTCGCTACCGTAATATCCAAACCGATACTTTGTAATTCTCTTACAAGTACTTTGAATGATTCAGGAATACCCGGTCTTGGAATGTTGTCACCTTTTACGATTGCTTCATAAGCTCTGTTTCTACCGTTAACATCATCGGATTTGATTGTTAACATTTCTTGAAGAGTATATGCTGCACCATAAGCTTCTAATGCCCAAACTTCCATTTCACCGAATCTCTGACCACCGAATTGAGCTTTACCACCCAATGGCTGTTGAGTAACAAGTGAGTATGGACCAGTAGAACGAGCGTGAATTTTGTCGTCTACCAAGTGGACAAGTTTAAGTATATATGAAAGACCTACTGCAACAGGTTCATCAAACGGTTCACCTGTTCTACCATCGATAAGTCTAACTTTACCGTCTTCGTTTACCCAATCGCAACCAGATTCTTTAATACCTTTTAGTAATTCAGCCTTAGTAGCTCTTTCTGATTGGTTATCACCGTATCTTTCATCGAATGATGGTGTTTCATAATAGTTACCTGTCAAGTATGCTGCCAAACCTAACAACAATTCATAAGTTTGACCAACGTTCATACGAGAAGGAACACCTAGTGGGTTCAATACGATATCTACTGGAGTTCCGTCCGGCAAGAATGGCATATCTTCTTTTGGTAATATTCTTGATACGATACCTTTGTTACCGTGACGTCCTGAAAGTTTATCACCTACTGATACTTTACGTTTTTGAGCGATGTAAACTCTGATAACTGTATTTGCTCCAGGTGGTAATTCGTCACCTTTTTCTCTATCGAATACTTTTACGTCAAGTACTCTACCGCCTTCTCCGTGAGGAACTCTTAGTGAGTTATCTTTTACATCTCTTGCTTTTTCAGCGAAGATTGCACGTAAAAGTTTTTCTTCTGGCGGATGTTCTGATTCCCCTTTTGGTGTAACTTTACCTACCAATATATCGTCTGCATAAACTCTTGCACCTATTCTAACGATACCCCGTTCATCCAAGTGTCTCAAAGCATCTTCTGAAACGTTCGGAATTTCACGTGTAATTTCTTCCGGTCCGAGTTTTGTTTGACGAGCATCTATTTCTAATTTTTCAATGTGTACTGATGTGAAGATGTCATCGTGAACGCATCTTTCTGATAAAAGAATAGCATCTTCGTAGTTATAACCTTCCCAAGGCATATACGCTACAATTACGTTTTTACCTAATGAAAGTTCTCCGCAGTTTGTAGAAGCACCATCTGCTATTACATCACCAACACTAACTTTGTCACCTTCGTGAACTAATGGTTTTTGGTTGATACAAGTATCTTGGTTACTTCTTACATATTTCATTAATGTATATACGTGCGGTTTATTTTGAATGTCGCGGATTACAATTTCTTCACCGACAACTCTTTCAACTACACCGTCAACATCAGATACGATTACCATACCTGAATCTCTTGCTGCTCTTTTTTCCATACCAGTACCAACAACCGGTCTTTGAGTAATTAAAAGAGGTACTGATTGACGTTGCATGTTTGATCCCATCAATGCACGGTTAGCATCATCGTGTTCAATGAATGGGATTAATGATGTTGCAACTGAGATGATTTGAATTGGTGAAACACCTACAAAGTCAACTCTTTTTGATTGATCCATTGTAAATTCAGATCTGTAACGAACAGGTACATATTCATCTTTGAATGTACCGTCAGGATTTAATTGTACGTCTGCAGGTGCACATCTGAATTCTTCGTCTTCGTCAGCTGTCATATAAACTACTTCATCTGTTACTTTGCCATCTTTTACAACGAAGAATGGTGCTTCTACGAATCCGTAATCATTTACTTTTGCGTGAGTAGCCAATGAACCGATCAAACCTGCATTAGGTCCTTCAGGTGTTTCAATCGGACAAATACGTCCATAGTGTGATGGGTGAATATCACGAACAGCAAATCCTGCTCTTTCTCTCATCAAACCGCCAGGTCCTAATGCTGAAATACGTCTTTTGTGAGTTAATTCAGCCAATGGGTTAATTTGGTCCATGAACTGTGATAATTGTGATGATCCGAAGAATTCTTTTAATGAAGCAACTAATGGTTTAGTGTTCAATAAGTTTAACGGAGTAAGTGTTTCAGAATCTTGTAAAGTCATTCTTTCTTTTACAATTCTTTCGATTCTTGACAAACCTACTCTGAATTGGTTTTGTAACAATTCTCCGACTGATCTGATTCTTCTGTTTCCTAAGTGGTCGATATCATCAACTGTACCTTCATCATATGTTAAATTGATTAAGTATTCGATTGATGCAACGATATCTTGAACGGTTAATGTTCTTTGGTTTTTAGGAATATTTAAGTTTAATTTTTTATTTAATTTATAACGACCTACACGTCCGATATCGTATTTCTTTTCATCAAAGAAACGTGCTTCTAATATTGAACGTCCGCCTGCTGCAGATGCAGGATCGCCAGGTCTTAATTTCTTGTATACTTCAATTAATGCATCATCAGTTGTTTCTGCTGTGTCTTTATCCAATGTTTTCTTCAAAAATTCAAAGTGAGTGAATAAAGATTCCATTTCAGAAACTGTAATGCCCATAGCTTTCAATAATGTTGTTGCTAAGATTTTTCTGTTTTTGTCAATCTTAACGTAAATGATGTCATTTGCATCTGTTTCTATTTTTAACCAAGCTCCGCGGTTAGGAATCATTGTTGCGTTATATAATCTTTTTCCTGCTGGAGAAACTTCACGTTTGAAATATACGCCAGGAGAACGAACGATTTGTGATACGATTACACGTTCTGCACCGTTTACAATGAAAGTACCTTTGTCAGTCATTGTAGGAATATCACCGATGTATACTTCTTGTTCTTTGATTTCACCGCTGTCACGGTTTACTAATCTTACCATTACACGCAATTGTTTTGCATAAGTTGCGTCATGGATTCTTGCTTCTTCAATTGTGTACTTTGCGTTGTCAAAAGTATAGTTTGGTAAGAAGTGTAATTCTAATCTGCCTGTATAGTCTTTAATAGGTGAAAAAGATAGCAATTCTTCTTTCAGGCCTTCTTTTAAAAACCATTCAAACGATTTTTTCTGCACTTCAATAAGGTCCGGTAAATCATCCAAACGAGTATGTGGTATACCCATTGGTGTTACTCTTTCTGCATATTTTGTGTTAGACATTAATTCACCTCGTCTATGTGTACGTACTATATAAAAAATTGTATTATTTTTTCATTTTGTAATCCTGAAATTGCTTCAGAATTTTTATTCGTCACCCTGAATTTATTTCAGGGTCTTATGAAAATTATTTACAATAATAAAAATCTAACTTGAGGCTGTAAACCTTTCATTTTACTGAATTTCAGCTTAATGAACTTTGGTGTTAAAATTTATTTTAGGCATAGTACACCTAACTTAAATTTAACATGTTCTTAAATCATAATACATCAATTTTTGACGTCAAGAAAAAATCGCTTTATTTAAAAAAATATGTTAAATTTTTGTTACAAACTGTTAGATGCCTTATTTTAGAAGCCTGAAAGCTTGAGTATATCTGCTTTATAGTGTCAAGTCTGTACATTAATCCTTTTCATAGTATTATAATGAAAACTGATGGGGGTTATATGAAAAAATTTTCGATTTTATTACTTATATTAATGCTTGGAAAAGTTTCATTCTGTGCGGATTTATCTCAGGTTAAATCAGATAATGTTATACAAGAAAATGTGCCATCTGAAATTGTGTTAACTGGAAATCTCGTTTTTGACTGGTTGGATATTTCTCAAGTTCAAAGGGATGCTGTGATTGACCGATATCAAAGAGAGCTTTTTACAGAGGATACTGTTTATAAGTACAAGAAAAAAGAATTCAAATCTGAGTATAAGGACTTTTTAAAAGACAGTGATTATAAAAGGCATTATATGCTTGTAAAAAATGGGGTAAAAGAAACAGATAGCGAAAACCTTTGCGGTTTCTATTATAAAGACAATTTACTTATAAGTTATGCCGTTCAATACAAAAATGATTTAAAAACAGTATATTATTATGATGCTATGGGAAAACTTAGATATATTGATAAATTCTCGGAAAATTATCCAAATTTTCCTTACATGTCAAAACAATATCGTGCTAATGGAACTTTAGTCAGTGCTATATATTTTATTTCCCACGATATGCAATATATGTATAATGATGATAAATCTTTCAAGGGCGCTTGGTATAAAGATAAAATGTATGACAGGCATGCAAAGCAAGTTTTGACAAGGACTAATTGGTAGTTGGTATTCATAATAAATATTGTTATTATTATTCTATTAATAATTGCTAAAGGCATTTTTATCCGTACTTTTTTGTACCGACAAGAAAGGTAGCACAAAGAAGCTCTCGACCGTCATTACGCTCATTAATTAATTTTAACGCTCAACTAAAAACGAGTGAACTCGCTATATTTTGTCATTCTGACATTTTAGACCCTGAAACAAGTTCAGGGTGACATAAGACTTCTCGTTATTCTGAACTTGTTTCAGAATCTAAATACTTTACCGCTCAAACAACAATCGTTTTGTTGTTGTTTTGCTAACATTAATTATTCGCTCCATTAATGGTCGAACTATTTTAAATTAATAATTTATATTATCAGTGCGACGATAACGGAACGAGCAATAATTACTGACGAAGCAAATATCAATGGCGTGTATTGTTTGAGTGTAACGAGTTTACACGCCTCAGGCTGAGTCTTGTAAATTATTAGCGAGTGAATGTGTGTCGCTGCTTTTGAGGCACTTTTGCCATCAAAAGTGCCCCTGTCTGGAGGACCCGCCGGAGGCTATAAAATTAAATTAATTAAATATAATAAATACTTATAATATTTATTATGTGTAAATAATTGTAACGAATAAAAATCAGGTGTTAAAAATTTTCATTTTCAGGTTTTGAAGCAGGTGTGTGGGACAAAATATAGAAAGGATTTAATATGAACGTTTCTCCTGTACAAAATAATAATTCACAATCTTTTGGTATGGCATTACATCTTGAAGGTAAAGGCCCAAAAACTATTGCAAAATTTGTTGAAGAAGTAAATAATACAACTAAAAAAGAGGTTCTTCAGGGTTTGAGAGAATTGCACAACTGTCCAAATGATATAAGATATGATGGTGATACATTTAAAGTTGCTACAGCAGATGGAGCTCATTCTTTTGACGGAAATCCGACCAATGAACTTTTTTCAAAGCAATTAAAAAAAGTCGTTGACTTTGTAAAAAAACTTGATATATTAAACGCAAACGAACAATATGAAAAATCTTTAAAATTAAATAAAGAAAATAGAATTGACAAGCTTGCCGAAAAATTTGAAAAATTATACAAGTAATGTAAAAGTCTAAAAAATATTATTATTAAAATAGTTGCAGTAAAGCCTGATTTATTAATCAGGCTTTACTATTGATAGAACATAATTGTTGTTAAAATATTTATTTGCAACTTCTATAATGTCTGATTCTGTTACAGAATTTATTAGTTTTACATACTCATCATCGAATTGGTATCCTCTGCCTGAGGCTTCAAACCAACCTATGGTTGTTGCTTTATCAAGGTTTGTTTCTTGAGAGATTATATAATTGCCCAAGAGTTTGTCTTTTGCGTCTTGTAGTTCTTTAGAACCAACAAATTCTGTTTTTAATCTAAATACTTCTTGTTGTAGTTTTTTTGTTGCGTAGTCAAGGTTTTGAGGATTTGTTCCTATGTATACTATGAATGCGCCTTTCAGTACATTTGGAGCATACTGTGATCCTAATTGGTAAGCTAATCCATCTTTATCTCTGAGATTTTTAAATAAGCGGGAACTCATCCCTGACCCTAGTAAAGAGTCTATAACTTCTAGTGTTGCATAATCTTTTTTGTTTAATAAGCCTGCTGTTTGCCAGCCCATGAAAATCCAATCTGTTTTTAAATCTTTTATAGAAGTGCTAATTTTTTTACCTTCTTTAAGAGATGGGATTGAATATTTTGAGTAATCAAACTTTGAGCCTTTTTTATTATTGAAAATTCTTGTAAATTCATTTATTGCGGCATCTTTATCTACATTACCATTGATAGAAATTACAATATTTTCCGGGTAGAAAGCTTGCTGATAATAGTTTCTTACATCATCAAATTGAATTTGAGGTAATGTCTTTTCTAATTTTGCATTAGATATTGAATATGGAGAATTTTCAAAGATATAATTTTTATAATTATCTATTGCGATGTTTAAAGGAACATCTTTACTTTTTTTAATTGCGTTAAGCTTATCTGTTCTTGATTTTTCGACTTCATAATCATCAAGAGTTGCGTTATTTATAACTTCGTTTAAAAGTTCAAGAGTTTTTTCGTATTCATTTTTTGTTGTCAGTACAGTGATAATAAAGCTGTCAGCTTTAACAGTCGGAACAATTTTTATTCCGTTATCTTCAAGTGTTTTTGCAAAATCAATTGTTGAATACTTTTTTGTGCCTTTAGTGATAACAGCTGCTGTTAAATCGGCGGTTCCTGCTATAGGTTCAATAAATTCTCCGCCTTTTGAAAATATTGAGATTGCAATGATATCGTTTGCTTTGTTTGGAGTTAGCAAGAGTGTAGCTCCATTTGAAAGTATATATTTTTGCGTGTTTTTATTTTCACTGACAAATTTTGCAGGAGAGCTTTCTTGAGTTGTTGTGTTTGAAATTTTTACTTCTTTGGCGGATTCCGGCAATAGTATTGATACTGCACTTTTATCTTTGCCTAAATACTTATTTGCAACGCTTTTAACATCATCAGCTGTAACTTTTTTTATATTTTCAATGTAATTTTCGTAATATTTTATATCATCTGTAGTTACGTAAGTGTATCCAATTTCTCCTGCTATATTTGAAATTGATTCTCTTGCATAATATGTATCTCTTTCAATAATATTTTTCGCAAGTCTTAGTTGTTCTTGAGTTACTCCATTTTTTTGGATGTTTTTTATTTCATCAAAAATTGTTTGTTCAAGTTTTGTGTATTTTTCAAGGTTAAATGTCGATGAAATATAAAAAATACCGTCATCTTTAAAACCTGTATTTGCTGCACTAATTGATGTTGCTAATTGTTTTTGTTCTTTTATTATTCTGTAAAAAACAGAAGATTTTCCGTCTCCGAGAATTGTTGCAAGGACGTCAAGTGCGTATGAATCTTTTGCATCAACATCAGTTCCGCGGAAGCCTATTAGCATATAACCAGTTTGAACATCTGAATAAGTAACATTTCTAGCTTGAGTTGTCAGCATTTTTTCTTTAGGAAAAGAGTTTTTTATTGTTTTTTTGTATTGGGTATTAAAATACTGTTTAACCTTTTCAATAGCAGTATTGCTGTCAACATCTCCGACAATTACGGTTATCATATTTGATGGTGCATAATATTTATTATAATAATCAAGTATTTGATCTCGGTGAATTGTACTTATGATATCTGCTTTGCCTATAACTTTTCTTTTATAGGGGTGTTGAGTGTAGAGCATATTTATGAGATTGTCATAAACCTTTGTATTAGGTGAGTTTTCGTCTTTCATAATTTCTTCTATCACAACTTTTCTTTCTTTTTCCAATTCTTTTCTTGGAATAAGAGGATGAAGAAGCATGTCGGAATGCATTTCCATTGCTAAATCAAAGTCTTTCGATGGGATTGTAATGTAATAGTGTGTAAAATCTTTGCTTGTTGCAGCGTTTGTAATTGCTCCTTTGGTTTCAAGGATTTTGTCAAACTCTCCTGGTGCGTGATTTGTTGTTCCTTTAAAAAACAAGTGTTCCAAAAAATGTGAAACGCCGTTATTCTGGTCATTTTCATTTATTGAACCTGTTTTTATCCAGGTGTCGATAGTTACAATCGGATTTGTTTTAACCTCTTTTATAATAACAGTTTGTCCGTTGTCGAGTTTGTATACATTAAAGTCATTTGCAAAAGCACAATTTGCAATCAATATTAAAGCAATTGAAATAATAAATTTCTTCATAATATCCCCTTTAAACTAAACATATTAATTATGAAATCATATTACTATAAATTTTTAAATTAGAAAACAGATTATTTTTTTATTAATTTTTTTAAAATCGGATAACAAACGGCTAATGCTCCAAGCCCGAGAGCTACAAAAACAGATTTTGGTGTTTTTTGCTTAGTAATGCTTTCGCTGTTTTTCATTGAAACATAGACGTCATGATTAATTCCTCCGAGTTCTCGTTCCGCTTGGATATTAGAGTAAAGTACGGGTTTATAGTATCTGTTCGGAGGGTTTATAACACCTACATGTAAAGGTGGATTTTTCATGTTTTGATTTGTATTGCTAACACTACCTGACATAATTTTATTAAAACCTGTACAGCTTTAAAATTGCGTTATATGTATATTTATATTAAGAATGCCAGTTGACAAAAAAAATAAAATTATATAAAATGAGAATTATTATTATTTTTGAAAGGAACTATGAATTATTCAAGGCAAAGAGAAGTTATATTAAATACATTAAAGTCTAATGTGGTTCATCCGACGGCAGAATATTTATATTCAATCTTGAAAGAAAATGAACCTAATATAAGTTTAGCAACTTTGTATCGAAATTTGAATCAATTAGCAGAAAATGATATAATAAAAAAAATAGATGGTTTGGAAACATCATCTCATTTTGATCATAATACACATGAACATTATCATTTTATATGCGAGAAGTGCAAAAAAGTTTATGATATAAACGCTGATGTTGCACCTGATGTGGTAACAAAAACAGAGGAAGAAACAGGCTTTTTGATAAACAGGCATGATGTAGTATTCAGCGGAATATGCAAAGATTGTTTAGATAAAATGAAGGAAAATAATTAAATCAGTAAAAGAAAAGGAGATACTCAAATGGAAAAGTATGTATGCACAGTATGCGGTTATGTTTATGATCCGGAAGAAAATGGCGGTGTAAAATTTGAAGATTTACCGGATGATTATGTTTGCCCGCTTTGTGGAGTTGGTAAAGATTTATTTGAAAAACAATAATTATATAAGTATAATTTTAGAAAGGGATTTTTATGTCAGATTTAAAAGGTACAAAAACTGAAAAAAATTTATGGGCAGCTTTTGCAGGAGAATCTCAAGCCAGAAATAAATATACTTATTACGCATCTCAAGCTAAAAAGGAAGGTTTTGTCCAAATAGCTAAAATATTTGAAGAGACTGCTAATAATGAAAAAGAACATGCAAAAATATGGTTTAAAGCTTTGCATGAAGATAAAATTCCAGAAACAATGAAAAATTTAGAAGATGCAGCAAATGGTGAGAATTACGAATGGACTGATATGTATGCAACATTCGCCAAAGAAGCTAAAGAAGAAGGGTTTGAAACTTTGGCTGCTTTGTTTGAAATGGTTGGCAGAATTGAAAGAGAACATGAAAAAAGGTATAGAACTTTACTTGCTGCTGTAAAAAATAATACTGTTTTTGAAAAATCAGAAAAAGTAATATGGGAATGTTCAAATTGCGGACATGTGTATGAAGGAGAAAAAGCTCCTCAAATATGTCCTGTGTGTAAACATCCTCAGGCTTATTTTTATTTAAAAGCTCATAATTATTAATAAATATTTTAAATATTAAAAATTGAGAGGGAAATATTGTCATTGAAAGGTTCAAAAACAAAACAAAATTTGCAAAAGGCTTTTGAAATTACGTCAAAACGCCGTATGGAATATGATATTTATGCTTTAGTTGCTCAAAAACAAGGGTATTCAGATGTAAGTCATCTTTTTAAACGTTTTGCAGAACATGAAAAAGAACATTCCAAATTATGGTATAAGTGGTTGAAGATTAATAAAGGGACTTTCCCAAGTCTTATAACTTGTGTGAAAAATGCTCTAAGTCAAGAAAAAGATGAAATAGAAGGCTTATATGAAGCGTTTGCGAAAGAGGCAAAAGAGGAAGGTTTTGACCATATCGCAGGTCTTTTGGAAAATATTGCTAATATCGAAAAAATCCATTATGACAGATTGAAAAAAATGATTTGGAAATTGGAAGATAAGGCTGAGCCTAATAGTGATGGAACTTATAACTGGACTTGCAGTACGTGTGGTGCTGTTTTTGTTCAAAAGGAAGAACCTGAATATTGCCCTTTATGTTTAAAAGAAGAAGTATTTTTTTATAAGCAGCCGAATAAATAGTTAAGGAGAAATATTTAAAATGAAATTTCAGGAAATTAAAAACAATATTTTTTATTGCGGATTAAATGACTGTGACAGAAGAATTTTTGATGAATTAATCCCATTGGAACATGGTACAAGCTATAATTCATACCTTGTAAAAGGTTCTGAAAAAACTGCGATTATTGATACAATGTATCCTCCAAAAACTAAAGAATACTTAAAAAGATTATCAGATAATCATGTGGGGAGAGTTGATTATATCGTTGCAAATCACGGTGAACAAGACCATTCAGGCTCAATTCCAGCATTGTTGGAAAAGTTCCCGCATGCTGTTGTTTTAACAAATCCTAAAGTTGCAGAAAACATTAAATCAATGTTGCATGTTCCTGCAGAAAAAATTCAAGTTATTGCAGATGGCGAAGAAGTATCATTAGGTGATAAAACACTAAAATTCATTTTTGCACCTGGAGTTCATTGGCCTGATACAATGTTTACTTATATCAAAGAGGATAATGTAATTTGCACTTGTGACTTTTTAGGAGCACATTATACATTTTCAGATGTATTTGCACAAGAAAGCAAAGAATTAGAAAACAGTGCAAAAAGATATTACGCAGAAATCATGATGCCATTTAGAATGATGTGCAAAAAATATACTCAAATGGTAAAAGATATGAATGTTGATATGATTTTGCCAAGTCATGGCCCTGTATATACAAGACCTGATTTTATTTTGGACTTGTATACTGATTGGACATCTGATATGCCAAAAAATTTAGTTGTAATGCCTTATGTTTCAATGTATGAAAGTACAAAAGAAATGATAGATTATTTAAGCGATAAATTAGAGGCAAAAGGAATCAAAACATTTAAATTTGATATTGTAGACGATGATTTAGGCGACCTTGCAATGTCCCTTGTAGATGCTGCAACAATTGTTATGGGAACATCAATGGTTTTAGCAGGACCTCATCCTATGGCTGTTAATGTTGCTTATCTTGCAGCTGTATTAAGACCAAAAGCTAAATTTGCATCACTTGTCGGATCTTATGGATGGGGCGGCAAATTGTTTGATTTGTTAGCTCAAATATTAGCACCTCTAAAACTTGATTTGATAGAACCATTACAAGTA
The DNA here is from genome assembly GCA_944327215.1 of Candidatus Gastranaerophilales bacterium. GTDB lineage: Bacteria > Cyanobacteriota > Vampirovibrionia > Gastranaerophilales > Gastranaerophilaceae > Stercorousia. The sequence goes on from CALVGY010000047.1 coordinate 12,600, forward strand.
AAAGGAAAACCGACAGAAGAAGATTTTAAAAAACTTGATGTAATGGCTGAAAGTATTTATGAAAAGCATAAATCAATCGGTTTAGTGTGATAATTAAAATTTATAAAAGAGGGCGGACAAAATGTTCGCTCTCTTTTTTTGTATAAATTTCTTAATAAAAAAGTCAATTATGAAATCCTATTTGTTTTAAAAGAAATATAGAAAATGGAGGAAAATTTATATGATTAATGCGCTAAGTTTTTTAGGAACCACTGATGCAACGGGTGCAATTTCTAATGTTACAGCACAAAAGCCTGATGCAAAAACTGCTTCTGCAAAAGTTGAACCTGCAAAAGATTCATTTGTTCCATCTGCAGAAAAAAAAGAAGAAGCTCCAAAAGCAGATCCTAATGATAAATTTGAGAAAAAAGAAGATAAAAAAACAGAAGATGCAAAGTAATTAATTATGAAAAAATAAAAAAAAGCGGGGTTATACCCCGCTCTTTTTTTTATTAAGCTTTCACAAGTGATTTTGCAAATGATTCATAGCTTCGAGAATGAATTTCATCTTCAATTTTAGCAATAAATTCATCAACACTCATAGTACCTACTTGTCCGATACCACGAGCTCTAACAGCAACTGAATTTGCTTCAATTTCTTTGTCTCCGATTACACATACGTAAGGAATTTTCTTATCTTGCAAGCTTTCTCTGATTTTGTAATTCATACTTTCAGATCTGTCATCAAGATTTACTCTTATTCCTTTATCACGCATTTTTTTGTAAACTTTTTCAGCAAAATCAATATGTTTTTCGTTGCTGATTGGAACGATTGCAACTTGTGTAGGTGCAAGCCAAGTTGGGAATGCTCCAGCATAGTGTTCGATTAAGATACCATGGAAACGTTCCATTGAACCGAAAATTACACGGTGTAACATTACAGGTGTTTTCATTGAACCGTCTTTGTCTTGATATTTGATATCAAATCTTTCAGGTAAGTTAAAGTCTAATTGAATAGTAGCACATTGCCAAGTCCTACCGATTGCATCTTTAACTTTGAAGTCGATTTTAGGACCGTAAAATGCCCCGTCCCCTTCGTTGATATCATATTTCATTCCACGTCTGTCCATAGCTTCTTTTAAGCCCGCTTCTGCTCTGTTCCAGTTTTCGATTTCGCCTACGTAACTTTCAGGACGTGTAGATAATTCAACTTCAAATGACATATTGAATATCTTCATTGTATCAGCTACAAAGTCAATAATTGCATTGATTTCATCAACAAGTTGTTCCGGAGTACAGAAAATATGAGCATCATCTTGTGTGAAACCTTGAACACGAGTCAAACCAGATAGAGCTCCTGATTTTTCTTTTCTGTAAACTGTTCCGAGTTCTGCCATTCTAAGAGGTAATGAACGGTAAGAATGTCTGTTTGCTTGATAAATTAAAATATGGAATGGACAATTCATTGGTTTTAGAATGAATTGATCTTCGTTCTCCTGATCTTCATCTTTTTGGATAAAGAACATATTTTCACGGTAGTGATCATAGTGACCTGAGATTTCCCATAATTTAGATTTCGCAATATGAGGAGTATTAACAATTACATAACCGCGTTTTCTGTGTTCTGTTCTCCAATAGTTTTCAATTTCTTCTCTGACAATTGCCAAGTTTGGATGCCATAGTACAAGCCCTCCGCCCAATTCATCTCTTGTTGAGAACAAATCAAGTTTAGCGCCTAATTTTCTGTGGTCACGTTTTTCTGCTTCTTCAAGGAAATGCATATAATCAGCTAAATCTTCTTTGCTCCAGAATGCTGTTGCATAAATTCTTTGAAGCATTTTATTTTTAGCGTTACCTCTCCAATAAG
>CALVGY010000048.1 GCA_944327215.1 Candidatus Gastranaerophilales bacterium
GCATTTACAAAGCCAGTAATAATTGCACCTGCAATGAACTGTAATATGTGGGATAATCCTGTCCTTCAAGAAAATTTAAACAAATTACATTATGAAATATTAGAGCCAGAAAGTGGTTATTTGGCTTGCGGATATGAAGGAAAAGGCAGATTGTGCAGTTTAGATAAAATTTTTGATAAAACTGTAGAATTGTTAAAATATAAGCCGTTACAAGGGGAAAAAATTGTTATAACTTCAGGTGGAACAATTGAGGATATTGATCCGGTAAGATATATTTCAAATTATTCTTCAGGCAAAATGGGGCTTGCACTTGCAGATGTTGCAAAGGACTTTGGTGCTGATGTAACTTTGATTACAACAAAAGATGTTTCTCGAAAATACAATGTAATTAAAGTAAAATCTGCTATAGAAATGAAAAATGCAGTAGAAAAAGAATTTGAGGATGCAAATTGCATAATAATGGCTGCAGCCGTTGCTGATTACAGAGTTAAAGAAATTGCAAGTCAGAAAATGAAAAAGACTAATGATGATGAAATTACTCTGACACTTGTTAAAAATCCTGATATTTTAAAAGAAATTTCCTCTAAAAAAACATCACAAATAGTCGTCGGATTTTGTGCGGAAAGTGAAAATTTAATAGAAAATGCAAAAGAAAAAATTGCTAAAAAAGGTTGTGATTATTTGATAGCAAATGATATTTCCCGCAAGGATATAGGCTTTTCCAGTGATTATAATGAGGTTTCTATTCTAGATAAAAATGGCGGTATAAAGAAGCTTGAACGTGCAGATAAAAGAACTATAGCCCGTAAAATTTTTGAGGAAATTTATGGATAAATATGAGATAACCGAAAAAATAGAGGCTTTTGCTCCTTTAGATACTGCTGAATCTTGGGATTGTTCAGGCTGGCTTGTGGAAACATCTAACAAAGATGTAAAAAGAATAATGCTTGCTTTGACGATAACTGACTCTGTAGTAAGACAAGCAGAAAATGAAAATTGCGATATGATAATCTCTCATCATCCGTTGTTTCAAATTCCTTTGTCTTATAAAAATATTGATATGTATTGCGCTCATACAAATATGGATAAGGCAGATGGCGGTACGACAGATAAGTTAATCGAAGTTTTAGATTTGCCTAAGGGTATTGTGTGTGGAGATTTTTTAAGAATTGTAGAATTAGATACAACAGTAGATGAATTCGCTCATAAATTATTAAAAATCTCTCCAAATTTGCGTTATGTAAATAACTTTGGAGTTGGGCAATTGCATAAGATAGCGTTTTGCGCAGGAAGCGGAGCAGAATTTATTCAAGATGCATACAGCCAAGGTTGTGATGCTTATGTGACAGGAGATTTGAAATTTCATACTGCATTAGAAAGCCCCATTGTTATATTCGATATTGGACATTTTGAAAGTGAAATAAAAATTTTAGAAGTATTTAAATCGCTTGTGCCAAAGGGAATAGAAGTTGTTATAGCTAAAGAAAATAGTCCTTTTTTACAAATAAAATCTTGACAATAAAGTTTCAGCGCATACAATAAAGAACGTAGCTCATTGGGGCGTCGCCAAGTGGTAAGGCACCTGGTTTTGGTCCAGGCATTCGGAGGTTCGAATCCTTCCGCCCCAGAACTTTAAAAGACCTGCTTCTAAGCAGGTCTTTTTTTATTTATTATTAAACTTGAGCCGAAATTATTTTAATCTTTATTAAATAAACTTGTAGGTACTAATTCTAATTGGTTAATTATAGTATGTGCTTTTGAAAGACAATCATGAACTTCTATAACATCTTCAATATCCCAGTATTTAAGATTTTTTTGTATATCATCAATGCAAGCTTCTTGTCTAATTCTTTCTAGTTGTTTCGCGTCAGATACAGCCACAATACTTTGGACACACGCATTATTTTTTGCTTTTAGTAAATTTAAAATTAAGCTATCTATTGAACCATTTGTTTGAATTTCAAAAACATAATTTACCGTTCCCATATTCCCGATATTTACTTCCCATACAACGTCAACTTTAGCGCCTTTTGCTATTTGAACTTCTGCATTGCTTGTAAAGCCTAATAACCTTCCAATATCTACTACTTTTTGTTTAATTTCTTCATGTAATGATTTTGATTCTTTAATATCTTTAATTTCTTTTTCAATAATTTGTATTTTACTTTTATCTGTTAAGGGTAAGATTTCATCCCATAATAAAAAGTCTACAATTAATAAAGATATTTTATTAATACCTTCTGTTCTCATAATTTCTGCAATTTTTTTTGCAGTATTGCATATTTCTATATATTTTTTACCAGTAAATTGATAATTATGAATTGGGAGCTTTGGAATATCAAGATAGTCAAAACATTTTATTGTTGTTTTGTTCAATATCATGTATTCATCGGGATTTGAATAACTTAATAATTCACTAATAGTTGATGGCCCGAGGCCTTTAATGTCTGTTAAAAATTTATCCCATCTGATTTCTATATTTTCTTTCCCATACAAAAGGAAGATTAAATATTCTTTTAATTTTTCAAACCCGTTTTCATTTATTAATTTATCAACTATATATTTTTTGTTGCCCCAAATAAGCATAGACCATAGATTTGAGATATACGCATAAAAATCATCTAAAGTCATATCTTTAATCTTATCAATCGTAAAGCTTTGATAGTATAAAATACGTTCGTTTCTTTCCTGCATGTTTACACGAAATTTATCAGAATTTTGTCTTTTTTTAAAAAGCTTTATTGCAGTTAGAAGTTTTTTTTCATTCATGTTTTCTCTCCTTGACTTTTTTTTAATATAGCATATAAATATATTTTAATAAAAGTAATTTTTTAAATATTATAATTAACTTGACTGATAGTGGCTCTCAAGTATTATGATATTAATATTATTTGAAGGAGAGAATATGAAAAATTTTCTAATTGTTATGTTATCGGTTTTATTTTTATCAGGAGGTGTTATGGCTAAAGAATTCAATCAACCTTTTAAAAAGGGTGACGTAAATCCTTATAACAAATATTTTACAGGAACGACTTATCTTGAAATGTTGTGCTCAAAAGATGATGTTTGGAATTCTTCAATTGGGAATGTTACATTTGAGCCTAAGGCAAGAACACACTGGCATAAACATTCCGGTGGACAAATCCTTCTCGTTACTGCAGGTGAAGGACGTTATCAAGAAAAAGGAAAAGATATTCAAATATTAAAAGTCGGTGATGTTGTAAAAATTCCTCCAGAAGTTGAACATTGGCATGGTGCAGGGCCGAATGGAATGTTTTCACATATTTCTATAGAAACTAATATTCCAAATAATCAAACAACTTGGCTTGAACCTGTAAGTGATGAGGAGTACAAATAATAATAAAATGAGGCTGATTATTTCAGCCTTTTTATTTAATAATATTGCTATTTATCAATAGAACATTTATAATTTTGTTATGATATTGCAGTTAGAAAATTGGCTTCAGGATTTTACAAAAAAATTATTTGACGAATTCGATCATAGAATAAAATTTATAGGGCTTCAGGGAAGTTATAAGCGCGGAGAAGCTAAATCTGATAGTGATATTGATATTGTAATCATTCTAGATAAATTGTCATTTGAAGATTTGATTCTGTATAAAAAAATAGTAAATTCAATGCCTGATTCTGATAAAATTTGTGGTTTTATTTCAGGTGAAAAGGAAATATATAATTGGCCTAAATTTGATCTTTTTCAACTGCTCAATGATACTATTTCGTTGCATGGGAATTTACAAGACTTTATTCCAATAATAAAGAGGAATGATATCCTTGATTCTATAAAAATTAATACGGCAAATTTATACCATAGTATGTGCCACGCTTTTTTGTTTGAAAATAAAAATATAGATATTTTATACCAAGGTTATAAATCTGCGTTTTTTATTTTGCAAGCTGTTTATTATGCTGAAAATTCTCAGTATATTCCAACAAAGGCAGAACTGCTCAAGTTGTTGGATGGTGAAAATAAAGAAGTTCTTCTTGTTAATATAAATTGGGATTCTTTGAGTATTGAGAATAATTTAGATTTTTATTTTGAAAAGATTATAAATTGGGCAAGTTATAATATATAAATTACAAAAAAGGCTTTCATTTTTGAAAGCCTTTCCAAATTTTTTTTAATTTCTCTTCAGTAATCTGAACTTCTCTACTGCAAGCCCAAAGCGTATTTGTTGCTTACAGAGATCATATCCATTGCGTTAAAAATATTCTGTTGTGTGTTTGAAATAGAATCTGCCTGATCTGAAATACTTGCAAGTTGTGCTTGATATTCTTGGGCCATTTTTACTTTTGTTGGATCATTAGAGTCCATCATTGCTTGAATGCTATCAGCTATGTTGCCCGTAATATCATCAAGAGTATCTGTTGATGATACCGTAACCCCAACTTTTGAAGCAAGTTCTTTTGCTTCAGATATCAAAGCTTGTTCTGATGAATTACCTCCTTGTTGTTGCTGCTGTTGTGAATTCTGTTGATTTTTTGTGGCTTCTGCTTGCGCAATAAGTTGTTGTGCTTGCGCCTCTGAAGTGACTGATGAAGGGTCTATCCCAAGTGCTTCCAATTTCATTTTTGTGGAAGAACTTAATTCATCTTTTTGATAAGCAGATACCGCCATTGCTTGTGTATTGCTTATAGAACTGATTGACGACATACCCATATCCTTTCTATTCTTACTACTCTTTTAACGATTTTTTTTTGAAAGTCAACCAATTTTTCATATTTTTTTGTCGGAAATTATTGTTGAAATCTTTAGGATTTTGTCAGACATTTTTACATTTCTTAAATAAAATTGGTGCTAAATTCCCCCAAAATGTTCATAATTCTATGTTTATGATACAATTTAATCAGGAGTTACATTATGAAAAAGATATTATTGTTGGTTTCGATATTGTTTATGGTAGCTTTGCCATCTTTTGCGGCTAAGTACATAAAAATTGAACCGGAATTTTTAACTGCATCTCAAAGTAAAAATTATGAAAAAGTTAATGAAACTATTGCAGTTATTTTTAGTAAAATAAAACCGGTTATTAAAACTGATAAGTATCCAAAATATTATCATGATTTTACTCTTGTAAAGGACGATGGGACCCAAAATAAAGCTTACCATTATGTTAAAAATGGTAATGCTGAATTGATTTATACAATTGATTCAAATGAATTAAAATATATTTCTTTTAGACGCCCTGAACTTCAAATGTGCAGAATTTTATATGATTATCCGTCAGGAAATCTTCATGCTGTTCAGGTGTTTATATCAGAAACTGAATCTTATGCATTTGGTGCTGATGGTAAATATGTTGATTATACGCCTTATGTAAAAGAGGTAAAAGAAAAAGTCGTAAAAAATTGGAAAGTTCCGCCAAGAAAGAAAATAGATATTTTGGCAAAAGGGCAGAAAGATTTGCTCGTTCAAATGGCTGTGACTGTGTCAAAAGACGGACATGTAAAAAAATGCAGGATACTAAAATCTTCTAAAATAAAAGAATTGGATGATAATGCAGGCGCTGCAATCAGATCAGCTGCTCCTTTCAAACCGTTTCCGGCAAACTTTTTTAATGAGGAAATTGTTATTATCTTGAATTTCAATTTTAGTTTATAGTTATTTCATAACTTCCGTTATTAATAACAAATTTCATTCTGATTTTTTGTCCATTGTATTCATTTGGCGGCGGTGTAAATTTTGGAACGCTCATAAGCATATAATAAACAACATCATTTAAGGTTTTGTTATCTGATTCTCGAGAAAATTTTCTGTTAATGAGTTTACCTGTTTTGTCAATAGAAAATTCAATTTCACAGGAGCCTGAACCTGGAATACTTCCTGCTGCAAATTTTGAAAATAATGCAGCTCGTAAATCCCCTTTATATTTTAGCATTGCAGGACTGTTTAGATTATAAGTCGGTTTTGGCGTTTGTTTGGGAATGTATTGTTCTTGTTTAACCTCTTTTTTTTTAGATGTTGGAGGCGCATTATAAACTATTTCATACTCAGGAGTTTTTGTAACTGAGGGGTTTAAAGAGTTTTTTTTTACTGTGTTACTTTGAGGTTGTGATGTATTATTTTGTATTGGATAGTTTGAATTTGTATAATTTGATGCAATTGATATAGGAGCTTCTTCATTTATGTTATTTGTTGTTTGAGTGTTATATGACGGGGTGTCATCCCATATTGAATCTATATCCGGAATATTTTTTATAACCGGAGGTTTTGTTTTTTGTTGGGTTTTAGGCTTAACATTTGATTTTACAGGAATTAACCAGACAATTACTGAGATTAGAATACATATTGCAAAAAATATGCGTGAAACAAGTTCTGATTTTTCCTCCAATGATAATGATTTATTATTTTTGTTAGAAGTTGGTTGGACTTCGTCTTCAATATAATCAAATGTGTTGTTCCCGCAATCACAGTATTCAACTTTGTTTTTATATTCAGCTTTACATTCTTTGCATCTGTACATAATTTTATCCTATCATAAATAATCCTATTTTATAAACAGCAAATACAATTATTAAAATAATAAGCATTATAATTATTATTGCTGTCTGTCTTATTATATCAAAATTTTTTCTTGCTTGTAAAAATTTTATTAAAAATGGAATTTCCAAAATTATAAAAGCAATTAAACATATAATTTTAAACATTATTTGCTCCTTACAAAAATAATATTTTCAAGCATAAAACTTTTATGCATTTGCGGTCTGATATTAATAATAAGTGCAGTTGCAGCTGTTATTATTATTAGTGTAATTAAAGTAATAATTGATATTTTTTGTACATTCATCAGTAAGAAATCCTTTCATAATCCGAGAATTGTTCAGGAGTTGAATATCTTTCTTCAGTGCCTATGAGGAATCCGCCAATTACAACAGTCGATGTTCTTTGCGAGCCTTTCGGGAAATTTAAAATAGGTCTTCTTTGAAGATTTGCAATTGCGGGTTTAACCCTATTTCTTGCTGCGTCCATATAATTTGGGTTTGAGCATTGAACTTTGATATTAGAAACATTCCCATATTTGTCCACCACAAATGTAAATGTAAATAGGGTTCCCAAAGGCGCATAATCAATTTGAGAATCCTTCATAATCTGATTTTGCAGGTTGCTTCGCCATCTGTTCCAAGCGATAATCTCTTCCTGCTCAGTCATATATGGATTTTTATTTTTTTGCGGAGTTTGTTTTTGGACTTCTTTTGGTTGAATTTTTTGCAATTCAACAGCTTCTTCTTGTTCAGCTTGTTCTAAAACCCTTTGTAAAAGTTCAAGTTGAGAAGTATTGTCAGGAATATTTCTATTTACGATTTTTCTTTCGGTATTTTGGATTTTTTGCGGCTTTGATTCAATATATTTTGTCGTATTTTGAATCTGATTTGGTTCAGTTATTTCAATAGTCTGTGTTGTTTGTTCTGGTATTTGTTCTTGGATTTTTGTTGGTTGTGATGTTTTTATGGTTTTTGTTTTTGTTTTTGTTTTTGGATATTCATTAGTTGATATTGTGTCACTAATTCTTGTCAGCTTAAAATTCTCATCTTCAATAATTACTGGCTGATGCATATCAGGGTGTATCTTTATTGTAAAGATGGTTAATATTATAAATAAGATAATTGTTATAACTTTTAGAAAATCCATAACTAATCTTTATCGACTTTTGCAAGTAATTCATCACAAGCATATATATCAAATTTTGTTTGGCTAAGCATCATTGTTTCTGCAATTAAAAGAGCTGTCGGAACAAGTGCTGCAACTAAACTTAAGAATATCCCTTGCATGTCGCCTCCGATTTCGGTCATAAAGTATGAAACGTTCATCGCGAATTCAATAAATATGATTGCGCAAGCAATTGCAAGAGACCGATTTTTTTCTGAATTTAATCTTCTGACACCTTCCAGTCCGTAAATTGTTACTCCGTGGTGTTGGTAGTCAGAAAATCCGTCTTGTTTAATAACTTGTGAGCCTTGAACTTTTTTTGTGCAGAAAAATGCATTAACAAAAGAGAAGAAGGCAAATATAATTAAAAATGTTGCAAGAACTAAAAATACAGGACTGATTCTTAAACCTGAAATTCTTACCCATCCTGCAGCTTCGGGGAAGCACATCGCAAGAGTATTTGATACACCATAAGCCAAAAATGGTGCTGTTAAAATACCGACGATAGTTTCGCCAAGAGATTTTAATTGAAGGTTAAACATTTTGTCTCTAATATATTGCAGTTTTGAGTTGCTTAAGCTGTTTATATATCTTTCAATCCATTGTCTGTAAGATTTTATAACACTTTCAAAATCTTCTCTGTATTCATATTTATCAAGTGTCATTGTCCATTCAAAGCTGCTGCATTTAAAATATCCGCAGCTTATTGCAAGAACAGCCATTATACCGGCAAAGAAGAATGATATAAATATTGCAAAAGTCATAAAATCGTTCAAATTCATATAATAAACAAGGTTTACTACATAAATCCCAAGCAAAAATATTAAAGAGAATACAAGCATAAAACTTTGACCAAGTTTTGCAGATCTTGACATATCTTTTTGGATATTGCTTTGAAGATACAAATAAATACCTTGTTTTAAAAGCAAACAAATACCATATATCAAAATCGTATATATTCCCCAAACTTTTATGTTAGTTGGCATATGCAAAAAGTTTGCACTTTCTTTAATTTCAAGCCCCATAAGGTAATTTGAAACTCCAAATGCACATACCATTGAACTTAAAAACATTGCGATATGAAGAAATATGCTTGTTTTTGCGTTAGTTGAAAGTTTTTTCTTTAAATCATTTATGTGAAAAGCAACTTGTTTAATTATCGTAACACGTGCGTTTTCTAAGTCTTCTTTTTGTTTTTCAAGTTTTACTTTTGTGATGGCATTGACATCTTTGCCGTATAAACCTTTAATATCTTCTTCTGTCAAATCTTCTTTACCTATTGAAGTAATTGTTTTTGAATGCGCATTTTGAGATTCTTCAAGGATTTTAACGCTTAAAAATTCTTCTGAATTTGCGAACATTAATTTGCAAACATTTCTAACTTCAACTCTTTTAATCGGTTGACCTTTAAATAAAACTTTATCACTTTGAAAAGTGTTCATTATAATGCATTTATTTTCGGCTGCATTATATTGAATAGTTAATAACACGTCATAACCTGTGTTTATGACTATATCACATTCAGAATTTGTACCGACATTGATAACATCTTTATTAAATACTTTTTCACCTTTTGAAGTTGATATAACTATAGCCATTAATTACCTCATTTATTAATCTTATCTTCCAAGCGCGTGAAGAAATCTTCTTATAGATTTGTCAATATTTTGTTCAGGAGAAACTATTAAATGATTTTCTCCTAAAATCGGTGTTAATTTTTCTTTGACTAAATCAAGTTTTGCAGGGTGTGCGTCCAAAAACATCATTGAGATGTCGGGTGCATATTTCTTTACGTTTTTAACATTGTCAGGCAAAGTGTCCCAATTTATCTGTTTTTCAACTGCTCCCTCATTTTCAAGATCTCCTATTACAATAACTGCAGGCACATAACCATTCTTTTTCATTGTAAGAGCGTGTGCGAAAGCTTTTTTTAAGCCAATGCCGTATGCTGTTCCGTAATCTGTTTCATCATATTGAGTAAAAGCATCCATTGATTTTGTAATAGTGCTGCCGTTCATCGGGCTTCCTTCATAAATCAGGTATGCATCTTCCGATACTCTCAGAATTTTGATTTGATCTTCAGGATCTAAAAGGTTACAAATTTGTCTTAATGTTTTTTTCTGTTCAGGAAGCCGTTTTTGATTTGATGCAGAAGAATCAACTACAAAAATTACAGCTGCGGGGTGAAAATCATCAACTTTAATTTGTTTTAATCCTGCCCAGATAAATTTTAAAGCAACTGATAGTATAAGAATTATTAAACCTAATGTAACCAATCTTTTATTTAATTTCATAAATAAAATATAACATATTTTTGTTATATCTGCAAATGAAAATATTTATATTAAAAAAGGGGCTTATGCCCCTTTTTGTTATGATTTTTTTAATTCCTTTATAAGGTTATTTATTTCTGCGTCTGTCAATAATGTTTTGGTTATTTCTTTATTAGCATTTAACTTTTTAAGAAAGTTTTCTTGTGATATTTGGTCAAGTTTACAAAAATCTGTTTTTGCCGTAAATTTTTTTATATTCTTATATTTATTTAGTTCTGCTGCATTTAATGTTTTTTTCATAAATTTATTTGCTTCGTACAAATTTGCTTTAGGAACTTCGCCTCTTAGACCTTGTCTAATATCAACCATTGCACCGTCTAAAGTTCTTTGAAGTTTGTTTGTTGCTTCTGCGTAGTTTTGTAAAATATCTTTTGCATCAAATTCTTTAGCTAAATCTACAGCTTTTTGTTCATCAAATTCTAGGTGATGTCTTGCAGCTTGACCGATTTCTAAATCACTTTTTACTTTACCGCCTTTGCGAGATAACGATACTGCCATATCTTTCCCGTCAGCTACTTTGCCTCCGTCTAAAAATCCGTTTGCTTGTAGAGTTGACCCACCATTTGCAGATGCTCTGTATTTTATAACAGCTTGTGATGAACCTGGATTTGTAATAGATACCGCACCTTGTCCGATTACTTTTTTGCCATCTCTTAATCTCATTCCTGCTATTGCGTAATTTGATTCAGCTTTGTATGCGATATCGAGTTTTGGATTTGTTGTTTTGTCAAGAAATTTATTAATAGCTATTTTAGCTTTTTGATCTCGTTGAGCAATTTGTGTAAGTTGTGTGCGTCCTAATGTTATTCGACCTGCAGCACCTTCTGTTTTTGGTAACATTTTTACGATTTTTCCCATGATTTTTCCGATTGACATAATAATTTTTCCCTTTCTATGTTTACTTTTTATAAAATTTAATTAAGTCTTTTAATGATTCCTCTATTTATCCTTTTTGAAAATCGATTTCCCTTACTCCTTTATAAAAACATTCAAAATTCTAAAATTGCTAAAATTTATGAAATTAAAAGTATAAATTAGCTAAATATAGAATTGACGCTACATTACAGATTTACAAAACTTAATGTACAATACTTGTAAGTGCTAAAAGCAAAAGCTTAAGAAGTAAAATTTGTAATGGGTGTAAAACAAGAATTTGGTAAAAAAATAAAAAGAATGCGTATTAATCGAGGCATGACGCAAGAAGAATTAGCAGAAGCTGTAGATTTATCTCAACGTGCAATGAGCGGGATAGAGACAGGTGAAAATTTTGTATCAGCAGAAACAATTGACAAACTTGTAAATGCTTTAGATACAACATTAGAAGAATTATTTTCAACTGACCATTTGAAAATGGATGGGGAATTAAGACAAGAAATAAATGAAAAACTCGATTCGCTAAATAATGATAGTGAAAAACTTATTATTGTCTATAACGTAATAAAAAGTCTTTTAAAAGAATAAATTTTAATTTTTATATGGTATAGCATTTAGGGGTTGGTTTAATTTGATTTCAAAAGTTGTTCCATCTGGTATATTTACGTCTTTACCTCTTTGCATTGCGCCTCTTAAACCTCCGCCTAGGGCTCCGACACCGCCGTATATAAGCATGTTTCTTCCCCACTCATCACTCCCGCCTAAAGCTGTGAAAGCTGCTCCGATAAGCATTGTACCTAAAGCCCCTATAACGACATCTCTAGTCATTTTTTTAGCTCTTTCGCTTTTTTCTTCCATATAAATATTATCTGTTGAAATATTTATTAAATTTCCATCAGGGGTTAAAATTTGGTTAAAATTAAATTCTACAGCGCCGCTTCCGTAAGCATAACCTGCATTTTGAGCATCGGTTGTGCTTCCGTATACTAAACTGCCTGCTGGTGCAATAAGTGAACCATTATATATAAAATTTTCTGTAAGTGTTGCAGTTAGTCTGTCATTTTTTTCTAAGCTGCCTGAATTAATTCCAGAATCAAATGTTATTTTAAAAGATGTTCCTGCAGGAACTTGAATTACATCTCCAAATAGCGGCTGTGGAGTCGGTTCATAAGTGTTTTGAATAATTTCACCTTGAATAGTTTGTGGAGTATAATCAGTTCGATCTTTATGTTCTCTGGTGGTGTAAAATTTGTTTTCTATAGGAGCAGCTTGTATAGGTTGAAATTTTTTACGATCAAATTCAGCTTGCGCCTCATCGCTAAAATCGTATGCTGCCAAGACTGGAAGTGTTAATATTTGAAAACTTATTAAGAGAGCCAAAATCTTTTTCATTAATTAAATATTATAATAATTCTTGAATTATTACAATATCCCTGATATAATCTTTGTACAAGGAGAGATTATGGAAAAATTTTTAGAAATATTGGCAGTTATAATAAGTGCGTATATTATAGGTTCTATACCAACAGGTTATATTATTGTAAAAGCTTTTACAGGCGAAGATATTAGAACAATAGGTTCTGGATCTACCGGGGCTACAAATGTAAAAAGAGTTATGGGTAAAAAATGGTTTTTTATAACTCTTCTTTTAGATGCTTTTAAAGGTGCTTTACCTGTTGTGCTTGCAGCATTATTTACAAAAACATTCGCAAGTATCGGACTTTTACCTGTTTTAGCTGCTGTTGCTGTTATCTTAGGACATAGCAAATCAATATTTCTTAAATTTACAGGTGGAAAATCTGTTGCATCTGGTGTAGGAACTATTCTTGCTCTAAATTGGCAAGTTGGGTTGATTATTGCGGCTATATGGGCTGTGATAACATTCTTTACAAGATATGTTTCAGTTGGATCTATTATCGCTTTGGCGCTTTCTCCATTTATTATGTGGGCATTTAATGCGCCTGTCGCTTATATTGGCTATTGCGCACTTGGAGCTTTGTATATAATATGGCTTCATAGATCTAATATTCAAAGACTTATTAAAGGCGAAGAAAATAAGGTTAGATAAATGGATTTTACATTTTTATTAATAGGTTTAGGCGTTGTTATCGCTTTGTTTATAATTGGAAAAATTTTTGCGATATTAACTAAAATTCTTGTCGTAATCTTGATTGTTGTTGCTTTAGCTGTCGGATTTTTTATATGGCAAAATAATAATAAAGAGATAAATTCTCAAAAGACAAGCAGCTATGTTACGACTTCTTTGTTTTATCTTTAATATAGTTGATTAAAAAACTTATGCCTAATCCTATTGCTGTACCCCCAAATGTTTTTAGTGTAATTATAAATGGGGCTTGTGATTTTATTAATTTTATTTTTTGTTTGAATAAATTTTTATTATCTAAAAAAAAGTCTGCTCGATTTTTTTTAAGTTTATTTATAATTTCTCTTTTGTTTTTTTCACAGTTTTGTGTTGGATCAATTTTATCAATATTTCTGGCTGTTGATAAAATACTTTCGTATAATTGTTCTCTTTTTAACTCTATGTCTTTACTTTCAGTTGCGGATTTTAACCAATATTTATAGTCTTTTTTAATGTTAATAAGTTCTTTTTTTGTATTGTAAATTTCTATTGCACCCCAAGTGACGCCTCCTGCAGAAGCAAGAATACAGTTTTGTTTAAGGTTGTATTTATTCTCAGAAGGACTAATCTTTTGAATCATTTTATTAAGCTCTAATCATCTTTGAAAGTTGTGAGTTGTTTGTAAAATTTATGCCTTGTTGTTTAGTTTCTGATTTAGTATCTACTGTTGCTTTAGTATTTTTTGGTTCAACTTCGTATGTTTTGATTGGACGTTTACCTGTTAAACGTTTCATAAAGTTGAAGTAAGCTTTCTTTAGACCGGTTGCATTATTTTGTTTATTTTCAAGTTCAATAAGTTCATCTCTTGTATGTGTTCCTATTGGAACTCCAACAGATGCTCTTGTTAACCATTCTCCAAGAGTTGTATTTGTTAATGTAATCCAGCTCATACCAAATAGTGAACCATTATACTGACGTCTGAATGTACTATTAAAT